>CAYJSR010000036.1:0-8385 GCA_964373095.1 Candidatus Woesearchaeota archaeon | reverse complement strand
CTCATATTTTCTCCCTTTAATCTTTTCAATGCCTTATAGGCTTCCTCTGATAAACTTATTACCTTAACCATATGCATGTAGTATACACATACATATATAAATCTTCTTATATCTTAGTTAAATAGGCTAACTTTATTAGTTTAATTATAAACTTTTTGAAAATCTTTCAGTTCCTATAAAAAATTAGATACAATTTATTTTATTTATAATATGTTAAGAAAAAATAAATAAACGAATTAAAAATCTCTCAAGCCAGTTTGTTTATTTCCTTTGAGTAAATCTTCAAAAGTTTTATTGAAAAATATTAATATTGCATCAGCAATAGGTTTAATTTGTTTCTCAATATAATGTTTATAATCTATTTTATGTTTTAAATTTTGTATTGGTTCGGGACCTTTCTCAGTCATTACATATTCAATTTTTGTACTTTCTAAATTAGCTAATTGTCTAGCCGCCTTAACATGTGGTGGCGTACTTTTAGTATAATCTACAAGTTCCTTTCTAATACTCTTTCTGTAAACTAATAATTCATCGTATTTTCCTTTATTAAGATCATTAACAAATTTTTTAGTATAGTCTACGACGTCTTTATTATGAAAAGCCCTATCTAATAATTCATATTGATATTTCTTAGCTAATTCAGTCCAATCTCCGCGAACAAACTCTAAACCAGTAAATTGTATCTCTTCTTTTCCATTTTTGATAACCAATCCAGCATATCTCTTTTTAGCTCCAGCTTCGCTGCCTCTTAATTTAGGCATTAAACATTTTACAAAACATTTATCATAACTTAATTCTAAAAAACTTTCTCTATGATATTCTTTTTTAACAAAATTATTATAAAATTCATTGATATGCTTCTCAATTTTCTTTCCTATTTTATCTGCTTCCTCTAAACTTTTGGCATTAGAAACTACAAAATTGGAGTCTGTATTATGTAAAAGTATCTGACCACAAGAATCAACAAACATATTATTTTTATTAACATTTAAGTCATATAAATAATCATTATAATATTCTTTAGTTACTTTGGTATTTAACCTAATATTATTTTTATTAGATGTTTGTATTGTATAATTCTTCTTGCTTGGTCTATATTGTAAACTATAATTTATACTTAACTGTCCCAAAAGGAAAGATAAACCAGAAATTAATTGTAACGATGAAGTATTATATGAAAAATTATCCTCTTTGTACTTTTTTGAATATCTATTATCATTTTCCTTTCTACACCCATCACCAAAAACCATATATTTTAATAAATATTTTTGATAATCTTTTTCTACATGATATATAAAAGAAGGTAATTTTTTATAATAACTCTTTTGACCGCATAGTTCTTTGAAAAATATCGCACTCAACATATTCATCATTTGCAATTTATAAGTCATATCATCATAAGTTATTTTCCTTTCTACACCATTATTGTGATATGTTAAATTTCTTTTCTCTTTTGTAGAACGAATGATTGAAGTTTTTGCATTCTTAAATAGCCTATAATAATCTTTTTGTAATTGATTTAGGAGTTTTATATTTGAACTTGATATACTAGCACCCAAACGACTTTTTGTAGTTTCTGGTGTTGAACTTGAACCTTCTGCAATATATATTCCAAGCAGCCTACACAAAGCTCTAAAATCTTCACTACCAATCTTTATGTATCTTTTTAACATAATTGGCTTTTTCATATTCATCCAACCAAATAATAAGTAGTCTTTATTATATAATTGAATCTTAGAGACTTTTTTTCTCTGCTTATATATTCTCTCAATTTTATAATTATTTAATAATTTATACAAATCTATTACCTTCCATATTTTTAAGGGTTGCTTGAATTTAACTTGAATTAAGGGTTTATTTAGTTCTGTAGGTTTCACTTCTTTTAGATTATTTCCATCAATAACCATAATGGAATGATCTTCAGTACAAATAGTCTCTCCATATTTCTGGTTTATTCTATAAACTTGTTTTTTAGTTTTATGTCTTATAATTTCATTTAATTTACTGAAGCCTGGTTTAAAAGTATCTTTATCTAATGTTAAAGCTTTAATATTATAATTGCTTAAATTTATAATTTCTTTAATTCCTCTATTTTTTATATCCGATCTATAATCATTAAATAACTCTTCAATATTTTTTATAGATAAGACATTATTAATAAGCAATGTTACAAATCTATCTTTTGTTATACTATCTCCATAAATTACATCATAGCCAAGAGCATTTATCTCTTGTTGAGTAAGCTTAAGTAATTCTTGTTCAAAATAAGTTATTGCATTAGTCATATTTATATCAAAGAACCTGCATGCAGGATTAGCAAGCAATCCAAAAAAACTATTGCTTAATATCTTAATCGCATGCTTTGTTAATTCATCTTTATTCTTAATTGCTTTTTGCCTTTCATGATAAAGCTCGGTTAATATCTCAGGCAAAATGCCATCCTCATTTCTAAAGCAAGCGCCATTTGGAGCTTTAATCAAGTCTCTACCCTTACAATCAGCAACATAACTATAAGGATCAATATTAAATGTTCTCATAATGCTTGGATAAAAACTTTTAAAATCTAATATTAATATATAATCATAGATTCCAGGATCACTTTGTCTTACATAACCTCCTTTGATTCCATGTTCTTTAGATCCATAAGATCCAGTAGGAACTACTAATTTTCTTTTAATTGTTTTTCTAATATATAAAGAGTCAAATGAAGCAATAGAAGCGTTAACCCTATCTAGCGGCATTCCAGTTAATAAACTTCTTAAGATAGTTAATTCTAAGACTCTAGTTTTTTCTAATATCCTAAGAACTAAATCCGCATCTTTTAGATTATATTCAATTAATTTTTTCTTATTGTTTAAAAATGCATCATCAATCTCTTTATATTTATCAACACCAGTGCTATGTATTAATTTTCCATCACCCAATATCACACGTGCAACAGTATCTAATTTATAATCTTGAACTTTTATAAAAGAGCTCTTAAGTAGATTTAATCCATCCAAAACAACTCTTCCAGGAATATCTACCTTACTTTCTCTAAAAAACCCTTCTTCAATTTTTATCTTACATTTTTCAGATTCTCTTCCAATATCAAAATTAACTTTTAATTTCTTACATTTCTTATTTAAATAATTAAAATCAAAATCAATAACATTCCATCCAGTGATAATATCTGGATCTAAATTTAAAACTTCAGCAATAAACTTTTCTAAGACTTCTTCCTCGTTTTTGCATGAAATTGCACCAGAAACTTTCTCCGTAGAATTAATAAATACTTTTTTAACATCACCACAAACTAAACCAATACAATAAAGTTCATCTTCTTCAATATCTTTACCACTTTCAATATCAAAAGATAAAACTTTCAAATTAGTGGGTTTGTAATCACTAGATCTTAATTCAGGATTTTTATAAATTCTATCAATTCTATCACTAAAAGTATAATCACCATAAATATCTAAACCACCCTTAATATTTTTATCAATCATAAATTTATAAGTAAATTTTATATCTGCTTCATAGCATTCTATATTTGCTCCAGATAATTTTTTCCTAAGCATAGGGACATCATTAGGTAAATCTATAATGATTTTTACAACTTTATCGCCTTTAAAATTTCTAAAATCTATTTCTTCATGTTCAAAAATACCTACGTCTTTTGCTAATTTTAAGTCATTTTTCTTAATATAAAAATAAGGCTTAGATTCGTTTATAGTCAAGAAACTTTCTCCATTCTCAAGTCTTCCAAATAGACAAACATAAGCTTGATTCCCTATTATCTTGTAAGTTGGATAAATAACAAATCCTTTCATAATAATAAAATATAATTGGAATATTTAAAACTAGCTTTTAATTAATTAATCAAATAAATTTATATTATGATTTAATATCTATTCCATAAATAGGCTCTTTTATTTTCAATTTAATTTTAGATTCTCCCCAAGATCTGAAAAAATCAATAGGATTAAATTCTACATTTACTCTTCTACCATTATATCTAAATCTTAACCCACACGTAAAATGTAAGTGTACACCATTTACTGGTCTAACATGCCCGGTTGCACCCATCTTCATTAAAACATCTCCGCCAGAAACTTCAGAACCAGAGCCATATCTAATGCTTTTCCTAACACCATGCAAATATTCACTATAAAATCCTAAATTTGGATTACCGTGTTGTAATCTTACATAAGTCCCATTTGTTCTTGCGATATATCCTAAATTAATTACTCTACCATCTGCAAAAGCATATACAGGATCTCCTGGAACATGTTGTTTTGTAGGCGCGATATCAATACCTCGATGCATTTTTCCACTTCTCTTACCAAATGCAGAATTTACCCTATGACTAACACTAGGCCAAGTAACTCCATTTTCTCTTGCCCAATGATAAGCAGCAACTTTTCTAACATATAAATTAGTTTCTTTTGGCATTCTTTTCAGATTTTCCCAAAAATTATTACTCTTACTTTTTTTAACTGCACTATTATAATTTCCAATACCACAATTATAAACTGCAGCAATTCTCTCAATGCTATTTCTTTCACCACCAAAAAGATCTTCCAAATGTCTAACTGTTGCAGCAGTAGCTCTAATGTTTTCAGCAGGATCTCTCTTTACTTGAGTCCAATCAAACTTCTCACCATTAAGCTCTCCTTTATTTATAAGTCTATTTAAATCCTCAACATTAACATTTGTTTGTTGCCCAATACCATAAGCATTTCTAGAAGATTTTAAAATATTTCCACGTGCATCAGAATGGTTAAAGCCAGATTCAACTTTTAACATCGCAGCAACTAAATTTTTATCGATTTTATACATATGAGAATAATATTCTACTGCGTTCATAATAGTCTCTTCTCGCTCTTCTATAGTTTTATATCCAATAATTTTTTTATCATTTTGAGGTTCAATAAGTTCACTTGCAGTTTCTACAACTTTAGACCAGTCCATTAGACGTGAACTTTTTATTGCATTCCATGATCCATTTAAAATAGAAGCAAACGCTAAAACATAAATTAATGGTATTTTAGAAGACCATCTATCTCTGTTTGGAGTGTTAGGAACCTTTCCAATTTCAGCTTCATATAGATCATATCCTGCTTTAACTCCTGTTGCTGCAACAGCTAAACTAGTTCCAACATCAATTAAATCTTTATTACCCAAACCAGAATAAGCTAAGTATCCTAAACCTAGAGCAGTAAGTGTAGGTAAAACTACGCGATTTTTTATTATTTTATTCTCAAGCAAAAACTCTTTTATTTTTTGATAATTACTTTTAATACCATTAGATTTTGTTTGAGGATAATTTGCAGTTTTTTGATAATATCTATGTAAATGTATTGCTGAAGGTATTGCTACGCCTGCAATTCCAGCAACAAAAACACCATTTGGTGCAACATATTCTAAAAAATTATAACCCAAATTACCAACAACCTCTCTTATTCCAGTTTGATTTGCAACAATAGCTAAATCTACAGCTTCAGAAAAACGAGAACTATCTAATGCTAAAGCACCACCTATTGCCCCAGGTAAAACCCAAGATTCAACAATTGGTTTTCTGATTTTCCTAAGTCCTTTATCTAAAGCTCGTTCAACTTTACCATAACTTATTATAGATTTTAATAAGTCTTCTAATTTTAGTTTCATTACTACCAAGAAGTGGATACAATATTTATAAAGGTTTTGAAAAAGCCTTTGGAGGGATTTGAACCCCCAACCTCAGCTTTACGAAAGCCGCACTATACCATTAAGCTACAAAGGCGTTAAATCTGTTCTTTTACTTTATCACCTAATTTTCTTTGACAACTGTTGCAAACAGCTTTTAATCTCTTACCTTGCTTAATATAAGTGCCATTTATCTTACTAAGAAACAAAACTTCTATCTTTTCATTGCATACATCACACTTTACCATAAAAGAATTATAATCTAAGAGTTTTTAATTCTTATGTTATTCTAAATTTTATATTATATAAAATAAAGATTGGGATATATAAAAAACATTATAAATCTTATCAAGTCATTTATATCATGAAAAAAGTAGTCGCAATAGTAGAAAAATCAAAATGTCATCCAAATAAGTGTCAACAAGAATGTATTAAATATGATCCAATAAACAAGTCTGGCGGTGAAGGATTTCATATTGGTCCTAGTACAAAATCTGAAATTTCTGAAGCAGTAGTTATGGAAATGCATAAAATCTGCGCTAAAAAATGTCCGTTTCAAGCAATACACATCATAAATCTTCCAGAAAAACTAAATCAAGACCCAATTCACAAATATGGGCAAAATTCCTTTGAATTATATTCCTTACCAATGATAAAACCAAACACAATTATAGGAATTATTGGAAGAAATGGTATTGGTAAATCTAGCGCATTACAAATTTTAACTGGTCAAATAAAACCAAATTTAGGAAATTATGAAAATAAAACTCAAGAAGATGGAATAATAAAAAAATATTCAACAACTTGGATTGGGGATTATTTCAAAAAATTATTAAATAAAAATATTACAATATCCTACAAACCACAAAGAGTAGAATTACTAGTTCAAGTTTACAAAGGGCAAAAAGTTTCAGAATTATTATCTAAAGTTGACGAAAGAAAAATAGTTCCAAGTTTATTAAAAGAATTAGATTTAGAAAGTATTTACAATAGAAAAATAGAAGAGTTATCTGGCGGAGAATTGCAAAGAATTGCAATAATAGCAACTGTAGCTAAAAAAGCAGATGTTTATTATTTTGATGAACCTTCTTCTTTTTTAGATATTACACATAGAATAAAAGCTGCAAGATTAATCAGGCCACTAGCAAAGATGTCTTCAGTCATAGTAGTAGATCATGATTTAGCAACTTTAGACTATATTTCAGATGAAATACAAATAGTTTATGGTGAAGCAGCATGTTATGGTATATTTTCGCAAACAAAAGCAGTTAGAAGGGGAATAAATGAATATATGGATGGAATGTTACCTGATGAAAACATAAGATTTAGATCATATCCAATAAGGTTCACTGAACGTCCAATAGATCGCTTTGTATCTAAACAGCCATTGTTGCAATATAAAGAATTAGAAAAGCATTATGATATATTTAAACTTAAAGTTTCTGAAGGAACAGTACATAAAGGAGAAGTCTTAGCGATTATGGGTGCAAATGGCTTAGGCAAATCTACTTTCTTAAAACTCTTAGCAGGAGTAGAACTTTCAGACAAAGGAGTAATGGAAAAATTAAAAATAAGTTATAAACCACAATATCTTAATTATAATATCGAAGGTTCAGTAGAATTACATCTAAGATCAATTGCAGGTACAGAATTTGATTTAGGGTGGTATAAAACAAATATTTTAGAAAAGTTAAACATTAGTGCAATTTTAAACAATCAAATATCAGAATTATCTGGCGGAGAATTACAAAAAGTACAGATTGCAGCTTGCTTATCAAAACAAGATGTTGACATTATTGCTATGGATGAACCATCGGCATTTATTGATGTAGAAGATAGATTAAGCGTAGCTGAAATAATTAAAGATTTTATAATTCAAAAAGATATTGCAGCAATAATAGTTGATCATGATATACAATTTATAGATTACTTAGCAGATTCTATGTTAGTATTTGAAGGAATTCCAGCAAAAGAAGGTCATGTTATTGGTCCACTATCTAAGAGAGAAGGAATGAATAGAGTTTTAAAAAATTTAGACATAACTTACAGAAGAGATAAATTATCTGGTCGTCCAAGAATAAATAAACCAGATTCCCAATTAGATAAAGAACAAAGATTTAAAGGAGAATATTATTATTCTTAAACTATATTTTATAACACTTACTTTAGTAAAAATAATTCTTTATAAATATTAGATAACGCTTGATAATTATGAAAAGTGGAGTTTTACCTGATTGGAGAATAAGAGAGTTAATAAAACAAGGCGTTATTATTGGTGCCGATCAAGCACTTGTTAATACTAGTAGTTTAGATTTAAGAGTTGATCATGAGAGGTGGAAATTACTTGGAAGTTTTTTGCCCCTACCAAATCAAAGTATTAAAGACGCCTTAAATTCAAGAGAAATAGTTGATGATCATTCTAAAAAAGATAAATTTTATGTTGAACCATTACAGCCATATGCCCTGAGATTAGTTGAATCACTAGCTTTACCAAGAACTATAAGTGCTAAAGTTTTTAATAAATCAGGCAGAGGTAGAATTGGGGTTTCATTAAGGGGATTAACAGATGGAATGCCAAGTTTTGATAATATTGATAATGGTTATGAGGGAGACATTTATGTAGAAATTAGTTCTACAGTATTTCCTTTGGTAGTTCATTCAGAACAAACAGCTATACCACAAATAAGATTTTATGAAGGAAATCCTGCATCTCTTTCA
>CAYJSR010000035.1:0-8570 GCA_964373095.1 Candidatus Woesearchaeota archaeon | reverse complement strand
CTCTGGCTATTGAGTCCGGAATGAACCCTACAAACAAAAGTAAGACAAAGGAATTTAATAAACCTTCCCCTGATCTGAAGTCTAAAGAGATAAAGAAATCACAAAACTTCTCAAAAAGAAAGTTTATCCTTCAATAAATCTGAAGATGTATCACAATTCAAAGTATTCTGAAACAGATTTCCTTGATCTTTTAACTTATGTTGCAATAACTCACGACTTTACTAATAACGGAAGTAAAACATTTGAATTGCTAAAAGAAAATACTCCTGCTTCAAACATAGTTATTCATCACATTAAAAAGCTTGATTCTGAATATGTTGAAAAATTATTTATGAAAACATTTGATAAACTCATTAAAGAAGCTACAAAATACAAACCGTTCAGAAAAAGAGTTGATTTAGTTATTGACATCACAGAACAAATCTAGATTAAATGAAACATTTATAAGATAATGATAGAATATATATTTATGTCAGAACTAATATTAGATCCAATAGGTTATTTTTTAATAAGGATTAATCAAGAAACTAAAGAAATAGAAGTCGCTTTCTGTAAATATAAAGAAATAAAATTTACACATCCAAGAGCAAGATTTGGAAAAAATACAATTAACCAAACTTATTCATCTAGAGACATAAACGAAATATTAGAATGGATAAAAAACAATAATTTAATAAGTAAAGAAGATCATCTAGTCTATATAAAAAAAGAATTAAAAAAAGCAAAAGAATGTTTAGATAAAGAAATAAAATATATTCAAGACTAAAATGGAAAACATAGAAGTTGAAATAAGAAGCTTTATTTCTGAAATAAAGTATAATGAATTATTAGAATTTTTAAAGAAAGATGCAGAATTCATAAATGAAGATTATCAAGAAACATACTATTTTGACAGTAAAGAAGATTTAAGAATACAAAAGAATAATTTCTTCTCAAAGATTTGGCTAAAACAAGGTAAGATGCACGATGAGTTTAGAGAAGAAATAGAAATAAAATTTAACAAAGAAGATTTTAATAAATTAGAAAAATTATTCTTAACATTAGGTTTTAATATAAGTATAAAATGGTTTAGAACAAGAAACACATTTAAGTGGAATGAAATAAGTGTTATGCTAGACTATACAAAAGGTTATGGTTATATTATAGAATTAGAAAAGATATCTAATAATGAAAATAAAGAAGCAATATTGAACGAGTTAAAAGAGAAATTAAAATCACTAGACATAGAACAAACGCCAAAAGAAGAATTTGATAAAAAATATATTTATTACAAAGAGAATTGGGAAAGCTTAGTGTAAAATATCTCTTTTCATTTCATTGTAGAAACTAGTAACTTCTTCACTATCAACATGTATAACTTCAAGTATATTTCTTAAGATTATTGGTTTTCCTGTACTTTTACAATAAAAATATAATGAACCAGCAGCTAGAGCTAATGGTTTATATTTTTTATCTAATCCTTTATTTAATGCTCGATCATAAACTTTTAAACTATGCGTAAATATTTGTTTATCATATTTTAAATTAAAACATAAATCTTTTAAAAATTTTTTCCCATCCATAAAAACTAGAAATTTCACTATTATAAAAAGTTACTTATGTGTGAACCAAAATTTATAGATTCCATTTTCAACAGCATCTAATCTACAATAAAATCTGCGTTCTGATTGTATAACGTCATTAACTCTTAAGTTTACAATATTAGACTCAGCAAAGCCATTAATAATACTACCATCATCCATAACAACTTCAAATTTAACAGCATGATCTTTAGGAACATAATGTATTGTTATACCCCTATCTTTAGAATCTTTAAAAATTTTATATTCTGAGCTGTGAAAAATTAAATTTTTACCAATTTTAATAAAATTATAGCAATCCATTAATCTATTTATTTTTCCTTCCTTCAAAGTTTCAAAGTCTTTTTTAGTTATGTAAAATTTCCCATCAACTAAAAATTTTCTATTTCCACGTTCTGAATATTCAGGATGCAACCTAACTTCAACTTCATTTTTAATTGCATTTTCAATAAAAACTTCAACAGGATCTTCAACTAAAAAATACCTATTAGCTTCAGCTTCAATTAATTTCCTATTTTCGGAATAGAATTTATCAACAGAAACAGTAGATTCATGTTCATTAACTCCAAAACTCAAACAGAAATTTCTAATAGCTGTAGGTTTAAAGCCTCTACGTTTTAATGATTGTAAACTCCAAGTTCTAGGATCATCCCATCCAGAATATTTTCCAGATTTAACTTCTAATTTACTCTTACTCTTACTTAGTTTTACACCTTCGATAGTTAATAATCCTGTATGAATCAATTCAGGGCTCTTCCAGTTTAATATCCCCCAAATAAATCTTTCCATATCGCTTTCAATCATTAATTCTTTTCCTCTAATAACATGTGTGATATTGAGTAAAACATCATCCATAGCCCAAGAAAATTCTAGCATAGGCCAAACTTTGTATTTATTCCCAACCCTAGGATGTTTTCTATTACTTATTCTAAATAAAACCCTATCTCTAAAAGCAGGATTAGGATGTTTAATATCTGTTTTTAATCTTAAAATTATTTCACCTTCATTAAATTTATTATCTAACATACCTTTCCAATCATTTAAAATAGAATTAACTTCTTTAACTCTACATGAACAAGCAATGCCCCTAGCTCTATTCTCTCTCAAAATTTCAGAATTACATCTGCAAGTATAAGCTACTCCTTTCTTAATCAATTCTTCAGCATATTTATAATAAATCTCAAGTCTATCTGACTTATAAACTAAATTTTTATCAAAGTTTATTCCAAGCCATTTTAATCCATCAGGTATTAAATCATAAGCTTCAATTTCAATATTCTTTTCTTCGCTACCAATTGTATCGTCCATCACTAAAATTAGTTTTCCATTATATATCTTAGCATATTCATCATTAAGTATGATAGTTTTAGCATTACCAATATGTAATGGCCCAGAAGGATAAGGTGCTATCCTTAATACAACTTGATCAAAAACATTATTTAAAGCAGGTAATTTTCTTTCTTCAACTATTTTCTTTTCTTCTAATAATTCAGGAGCAATTTTTTTCAATTCTTCAATTTGTTTTTGAAGTTTCATTAAATTTACTTCTTTAACTATTAAAATAATTTCTTTACTTAAATTTTTCATATCATCTTTTAATGCAGGATTTTCAGCTAGAACTTTACCAATTATTGCTCCAGGATCAGCCTTGCCTTCATATTTTACGGCATTTTGTAATACATATTTATAGATTAAATCTTTCATATATTTAATAAAAATTCCTTATTTTTATACTTAACTAACTGACTTTCACAAGCTTTATAAAAATGAAGCTAGTGAAAACATTATGAAAAAACTAAATTTATTGGTAATATCATTGTTGCTATTGGTAAATATCACATTTTCAGCAGAAATTCCAAATAGAGTTTCTCTATTAGACCTTCCACTCATAGAGCATGCTTGTTATACAAAGTTTATCAAACCAGAAACAATATATAATTTTAATATTCAGCCAGGAAATAAAATAAATAATAATCTAAATCCAGAAAACAAATCAACGATAATAATTAATAAAGCACAAGATATGTGTGATTATTCTTCTGATAGAAATAAATGTTTAGAATGTATTGTTTTAAAAAGATATGGAATCAATGAAACAAATAAATCTCCAGAAATAATAAACAAAAAAATAAACAATTCTACTTTAGTTTTAATTATGGTTATAGCTGTCTTACTACTTATATTGTTTTACACAATAATTTCTAAAATATTTAAAAAAGACAAGATATATAAAGAAAATAAAAACAATAAATTAAATGGAAAAAGCGGTAAGTCAAGAAAAGGTTAAACATGGTTTAGGCTTTGCTTGGATTTTTCTATTAGTTGCTGTAGGATTATCAATTTTAACTTTTATATTTGCACCGATATTAATTTCATCCATATTATTCTTAGGAATATTTCTTCCAATAATATTATATATATTAATTTACAAATGGTTAGATCGTTGGTTTGCAGCATTGGTGTTTAGTTTTTCAGTCTGGTTAAACATTTTAGTAATACTAATACCTCTTATTGGTGGAATATTAGCTATAGATTTATACCGCTTTTCTCAAGATTTCTCAAGCCAAAATAAATATATAGCCTTGGATGATAATGGGTTAATATTTGGAGTTAATCTAAATAATAATATAGCTTCTAATAATGACAAAAAACCATTCACAATATTAACTAAAATACAACTTTCACAATTAGAAGCAGAAATATTAACAAAAGTAAATAATAAACTCATATTCGTTGTAGATAAATCAGTATTTAATTCAGTAGATAGTATAACTCCGCCACAATTAAGTATAACACTAAAAAAAGAAGAAATATTTAAATTATTAAAATCAGATGATGCAGCCTTAGATACAAAGAATTTATTATTAAATAAAGCTTCTTCAGTTAGTCTTCCACCAGAAATAAGAAATAAAATTAGTCAACAAGTAAACATCTCAAGCGATGATATAAAAATATCTTTAATATATTTGATGCTTCAAGATTTATTACAAAAGAAAGGAACAGACTATTTGGTTCATGAATTAAAACAAGGTAAAATAAAGGTTTATCCAGAAAGAACATCATTAAACTTACTCATAGCCTTAGTTCCAGAAAATGTAATTGGAGACCTACTACCAAAGTCACTAGATAGTATTGCCTCTGATGCACAGTCAATAGACAGTCCAATAAATTCAAAAAGCTTTAGATAGGATTATTCAGAAAATGTGTATTAATTAACTGCAGCTTTCAAAGCTTTAATCGCAACTTCAACTTGTTTATCATCAGGTTCTTTAGTAGTTATTTTTTGGATCCATAATCCAGGATAAGATAAAAAACTAAACCATCTATATCTTGCACCTAATCTTAAAATCTCATAGCTTAAACTAGCAACAACAGGCAATAATAAAATTCTTAATCCAAATTTCATCCAAAATCCATAATCTTTAGGAATAAAAGTATAAATTATAATACTAATTAATAAAACTAAAAATATAAAACTAGTTCCACACCTAATATGTTCTTTATGAAACTTTTGAACTTCTTTAATTGTAAGTTTCTTATTAGCTTCATGACACGCAACAGCTTTATGTTCTGCTCCATGATATTGAAATACTCTATAAACATCTTTCATTAAAGATATTAAATAAACATATAAAACAAATATTAAAACTTTTAAAACACCGTCTATAACATTAAATAAAATATTATTTATATTAAAAGTTTTGTCCAACAAATAAGTCAATCCTAAAGGAACAAATTTAAATAAAACTAATCCAAATATAATTGCAAATAAAAAACTAAAAATCATCTCTAAAACACTAAATTCTTCATCTTTACCAACACTAATGTTAGCAGAATAATTCAATGATTTAAAGCCAATATATAATATTACAAATAAATTAACTATACCACGAATAAAAGGAATATTACTATCTTTAATTCTTAATTTTTCTTTCTTAACAATAACTTTTCCTTTTGTATTTCTAACAGCAATTCCCAATCTATCTTTATATTTTATCATCACGCCTTCAATTAAAGCTTGCCCACCAACATAATGTTTTACCATTTCAATAATTTGCTCCTAGCTCTTTTAAAATATAAAAATATTATTTTTACCATGTTAGATTATTCTTTATAATATTAATATTATGTTTTATAGCACTAAATCCTCTTAAATTATTTCCTACAACAATAGTTTTTTTCTTAAGTATAGAGTCTAAAAAATCATTTAAATTATCAGAATGACTTGCTACAACAGCCTTACCTAAATAATTAGACATATGTGCATCACTAGCAGCAGTAAAAGGTAATTTTAATTTTTCAGCCCATTCATAAGCAAGTTTATTATTCTTACAAGTCATTGCAGAGTTTATTATTTCAATAGCATCTATCTTTTTAAGAAGTTTAGGTCTAGTTTTCATATAAACATAACTATTCTTTGGCCTAATTGTAAAGGGGTGAGGTAAACTAATTAAAGTATTATATTCTTTACTAAAATCTAATAATTCTTCAGTACTCCATTTTAGCTTTCTTAAATTAAAGAATTTATTAGGAACGTTATTCCCTTTAATATATTTATTATAAAAATGTTCTAAATCTTTAGCTTTGTAAAAATAAACAAGTAAATCTTTTGAATCAGAAGAAGTAACTTCAATTCCAGGAATGGCTAAAGGTAAAACTCTACAAGCTTTCAAACTAGCATTTACTTCATTATGATCCGTGATAGAGATTCCAATACCTAATCTTTTGGCTCTAGTTATCATAACTTCAGCACTATCTCTACCATCAGATAAATTTGTATGACAATGCATATCTACCAAATTCATATCTTTAATTTCATTATTATTTTCTACAGAAGAAAATATCACTTTTTTCATTTGCTTAGGGCTTAATTAAGGCTTATTAAAGATTTTGGTTAAATATTTTTTAAAATTCTGAAAGATTTTCGGGAATTTATAGATAAGACTCTTAAACTTTTAAAACTAATATTAGATCTATAAAAGAGATTATATCAATTGATTCAAACGATTCAATCAGGAAAAGAATAGTTGTAATTCGCAGTATTAATGTTATGCTTGATAGTGATTTAGCTGAATTATATAATGTTCCTATCAAGGTATTGAATCAAGCAGTTAAAAGGAATATAGAACGATTTCCTAATAACTTCATGTTTCAATTAAATGAAGAGGAGTTTAATTCTCTAAGGTCGCAAAATAACATCTTAGATAGTAGAAACTTGAAGTCACAAATTGTGACTTCAAGTTGGGGTGGTAAGAGGAAGCTGCCTTATGTATTCACAGAACAGGGAGTTGCTATGCTTTCTGGAGTCTTAAGAAGCGAGATTGCTATAAAAGTTAGTATTCAGATAATTAACGCCTTTGTTACCATGCGTAAGTTCATTTTAAAGAATGCGGAACTATTCAGTAGATTAGACTATGTTGAGAGAAAGCAGCTGGAATTTGAGATTAAAACTGATAAAAGCTTTGAGAAAGTATTTGATGCCATGGAGGATAAATCATTGCAGAAAAAGCAAGGCATATTCTTTGAAGGACAGATCTTTGATGCCTATAAATTTGTTTCTGACTTAATTAGATCTGCAAATAAATCTATCATATTAATTGATAATTATGTGGATGATTCTGTATTAACATTATTTTCAAAAAAAGAGAAATCTGTTGAAGTAATGATCTATACAAAGAACTACACTAAACAATTAAGTCTAGATCTGGATAGATATAATGCGCAATATGGAGGAATAAAAATAAAAGAATTCGATAATTCTCATGACAGATTCATTATTATTGATAAAAAAGAAGTTTATCATTTTGGTGCTTCATTGAAGGACTTAGGTAAGAAGTGGTTTGCATTCTCAAGATTTGATATAGAAGTATTAAATATTTTGGAGAAATTGAAATGATAAACAAAGAATTTATTGAAGTCGTTAATTTAATAAGAAAAGCAAAATACGAAGCTATTAAATCTGTAAATAAAGAAATGATCAATCTATTTTGTTAAAATAATCCACTTATTAAGGAAATAGAGTAATTCCTGTTTCCCAATTAGTTTTTCCAGTTTTAGGAGCAGTATAATTAGGAACAAATCTTTTTATTTTTTTTACCAAGATCATAACTCTCCTAGGCATTTCTTTATTTCCTTCAAGTTCTAATCTTAATATTTTAAATGATTTACTAGGAAAGAACGAACTTAAAGTTCTAGGCCCAATTCTCCATAAGTATATAGGATATTCATGTTTAGGATAATTAAATGCAGATACAGAAATAAAAATATAACCTTTCATCAGGAAAATGCAAAAACGTAGTTTGTGCCTAGAGTTTAATAATTTTTATTAAATCTTAAAAATTTTCATTTATTTTCTTCAACAAATTTCTTAATCTCTTCAATATTCTCTAATATTAATTTAGCTTTTTTAATTCCAAATGAGAATGGATATTTATCTTCAGTTTCTTCTTTTCCATTTTCTATTAAACTAATCATTTTATGTCCTTTATATTCGCCTATTTTTATGGTCATTTTAATTACTCCTTATAAAAATATTATTTTTTCTAAAAAAGACTTTTTTTATAATAATTCAATTCTAAAGTTTTTACTATTTCTTAAAAGTTTAATAAAAGAAAAATATTAAACGGCACATAGGTTTTAGTAAATTCTATCCATCGAGCGATTAGTAATCGCAGACTTAACACCTCGTTACCTTGGTGCTTACATCCCAATCCTATCAAACTTCTCTTTTAGAAGAGCTCTAGGAAAGTGTCTCTTTTTGAGGTGGGTTTCCAGCTTAGATGCATTCAGCTGTTATCCCTTGGTGCGTAGCTGCTCGGCCTGCCTTGTCAGACAACCGATACACCAGAGGCACCGAATCACCGTTCCTTTCGTACTAAATGATCCTTCCTCTCAGACACCAACACCTCTAGCAGATATTGAACAAACTGTCTCGCGACGTTTTGAACCCAGCTCACGATCCCTTTTAATGGGTGAACACCCCCACCCTTG
>CAYJSR010000034.1:0-8718 GCA_964373095.1 Candidatus Woesearchaeota archaeon | reverse complement strand
CTCAGCAACAACTTTTTCCACATGAGGTGTTGTTTTATAAAATCTGAAAGAGAGAATCTTAATAGTGGGACATTCAAGAACAGTAACTGGCCAAACAACAACATCTCCTTTAGTATTTGAATTTGATCTATTATCTTTAACAACAACTTGAGTCATCCCAGCTTTATAACCAACAAATCCAAGTAATGTAGGAGTTTTAGAAATACCCCAAGCTTTTACTTTAGCCTGTGCTTTCTTAGCTTTCTTTCTAGGCCAATATTGTAAACTTCCATGTCTTGGTCTCTTGATTTTTGCCATTTTCTTGTATCTTGCTCAAGCTTTTTCTAAAAGCTTAAAGTTTTTGCTCAAGCTTTTTCTAAAAGCTTGCTTTGCAACCATTATTTGTTTTATAAAGCTTTTGTATAAAACAGGTTTTAAGCTTCAAATTTAATGGTTTAACCACTATAGAATCAGTAGGGATACAAAAGGGATTCATATCTAATTTATAAATCTATTTATTTTAAAAAATTAATGTAGTATCCCATCCAAAAATTATATAAATATGATAACTTATTAATTATTATGGCAACTGAAACTCAAGAGATAATGGATAAACTTAGTTCAATACAATTAGAACTTAATTATATAAAAGAACACATGATAGATGTTGACACCATTTTAAGTGAAGAAGAAAGAAAACTATTAGATTTAAGTATAAAAAATGAGGAAGAAGGAAAGCTAACTTCTTTTGAGGAATTAGATAATGTTCGAAATAAGGCTAGATAAACAGCCTACAGATTTTCTTAAAAAATGTGAAAATATATTATACAAAAGAATCAAAGACAAACTCAATATTCTTAAAGAAGATCCAATTCCACATGATTCAAAAAGAGTAATTGGCTACGATGCACCAACATTTAGAATAAGAATTGGAAAATACAGAACACTTTATAGAATAAATTACAAAGATAACTTAATTATAATTGTAAAAATAGATCATAGAAAAAATATATACTAAGCTTCAAATTCAAATTCACTAGTACTTTTAGTTCCATCTAAATCTAATTTTCTAATTATTTTTCCTTTTCTTCTAGCATAAATTCTAGCTTTATCAAAATCATTTTCATATTCTTTAGGCACAACCAATTTTTCAATTATAAAATTATGTACAATTTTTAATTTTTTAAAATCATTTTTCACATCAAAAGCAAAATCTTTCACAAGTTCTTTATTCTTAGTTACAAAAACACAATAATCTGCTTTAACATCTTCATCATCACCCTTTCCAGGCTTAGGAGCTTTAGGAGTTTTAACTTTAGTTTTCAAACTTCCGTAATCAGTTGAAAAAGTTAAACAAAAAACTGCATCAGGAAAGTTTTCCATAACTTTAAATAAATCTTCTCTAGAAACCAGAGTATCAATTTCATAAGTTTTTACACCAGCAAACTGTTTAACATTAGCAATCTCAAAGCCCAATCCTTGACGAATATCTTTAGTAGTAATTATCCCGCCTTTAACTTGAACTTTACCTTGAATAGTTTCAGCTAAAAA
This sequence comes from Candidatus Woesearchaeota archaeon, assembly GCA_964373095.1. Taxonomy (GTDB): domain Archaea; phylum Nanobdellota; class Nanobdellia; order SCGC-AAA011-G17; family GW2011-AR18; genus CAYJSR01. The sequence continues at coordinate 7,188 of CAYJSR010000034.1, read as the reverse complement.
TTTTACAAATTCAGATGAATATTCAAAACTAGTTTTAATCTTTAAATCTTTTCCGAGATTCAATTCAACTACAGCTCTATTCTCAAAATTACCTTTACTAAATCTTTTAAATTGTTTATGGGCTTCTTCACTATTTTTGCCTTCAACTAAATCTTTTATAAAATTCATTTTTCAAACAGCTCCTTATATTTTTTCTCACCAATCAAAACCCAATATATAATTAATAAAAATGTTATTAATATTAATATTAATAGCCAGACACTCATAAGAAATTAATTAATGTTTCTTTTTTAAAACTTTTCTATTAAGTTTTTTCTTAGATTTATGCATTAATAAGTAAAATAAGATTAATAAAACAAAGGCAAGTATTATTGCACTTGCTCCTATCCCTGGAGTTTTTACTGAAGTATCAAGAGCACAAGGTCCTAAAACATTAATTGGTTGTTCAACACCTGCAAGTTCTGCTTCACTCGCATTTAAGGGATTAGTTAAACAACTAACAAAATCACCTGCATTACCACTATCACATGTAACTTCCACAATATCAGCAACACCATCTCCATCCATATCTTGACAACCTTCTAAAGTAACAAACACACCACCCTGTGCATTAACACCTTGACTAGCTGTACAATAAGAACAACAAAATAATTCGCTAGTATCTGAAAGAGGAGTTGGGGTATTACAACTAAGTCGATCTTGACATGAGACTAAACCATATGTACCGCAAGTGCTAGGATAATTTCCCCCACCACTCCTTCTTCTATCTACACCCCCAGGATCATAACATCTTCCAGAAGTAACATTACATACTTGCCCAAATGAAGTACATGGATTATCATTAATACAACCAGAAACAACAGGGTTCGAATCACATGCATCTCCGATAAAGTCTCCATCAGCATCTGCTTGATTTACATTAAAAACTAAAACACAATTATCTTCACTATCAGAAATTCTATCCCCATCATCATCTGTATCAGCAGCATTACCAGAACCATCACCATCAATATCTTGATCGCAAGCACCATTTACACAACCATAAACACAATCGTAATTATTACCATACAAACCTATAGATGTTCTCCCTACACAATTAATTTCCCTAACTTTAGTAGTAGTGGGACAAGATTCAGGATTTGGAGAGATTGCTGGTCCAGTTCCGTTTATTCTTGTATAGGTAATTCCATTAACATAAAGACTTCTACCTATAGTCTGCCTATCAGAATCATAACAAGCATCAGAATAAGGCCCAACATCACATGCATCTCCAATACCATCATTATCAACATCGCTTTGATTTAAATTAGAATATCCTTTACAATTATCCAAATTATTAACTACTTTATCACCATCAATATCAGGATCACATGCATCTCCAATACCATCATTATCTATATCTATTTGATCAACATTTTTAGTTAATGGACAATTATCTAGATCATTACCATCTCGATCATCATCATAATAACCATCACCATCTTTATCAGAATGACAAAGTGGTATATCCCCAGCACCATCACAAAATTCACCAGGACCGCAATCAGAAGTAGTTGTACATTTATTGCATGGTTGTGAAAAACAAAGTTCGCAATTACCATTATTAGATCCAGTTCTAAAACATTTATACAAAGTAGTATTACCACAATCAACTGAAGTATTACATTCCTTAGTTGAACAAGTTCCTTTAATACAGGATAAATCAGGTGCGCAGTCTATATCAGCAGCACAGCTACTACAATAAGTTCCAGTGCAATTTTTACAAACCCCAGTTAATGAATAAGCACTATCTCTAATACACTTATTTTTATCAGGATCTCCACAATCAGAAGTAGTTGTACATTTAGGAGAATAATCACATGCATCTCCTCTTCCATTTTTATCAAAGTCTAATTGATTTTCATTAAAAACTAAAACACAATTATCTTTACTATCATCAACACCATCCCCATCATCATCTACATCAACAGCATTACCTAAACCATCACCATCAATATCTTGATCGCAAGCACCATTTACACAATTACAAATATATAAAACTGAAGCAGGATTTGTTCTACCAGTAATAGTTTGACAATAGCTTTCATTAATTCTTGCAGGACCAGATAAACATGTATCTGATCTAATCCCAACAGAATAAAGAGTGCCAAATACATAAGGACTACCATTATCTGTATCAAAACAACCAGAAATATCTAAAGAACCATCTCCATCAACATCAGCATCGCAAATATTTCCATATAAATCTTTATCATAATTTAATTGATCTGAATTAGAGACACCAACACAATTATCCCAATTATTAACTACTTTATCACCATCAATATCAGCATCACATGCATCTCCAATTTTATCATTATCCATATCTATTTGATCTTGAGTAGTAGTTTTAGGACATACATCACAAGCATCACCATATGCATCTGAATCAGAATTTTTCTGATCTAAATTAGAGACACCAACACAATTATCAGATTTATCAGGAACTCCATCTTTATCAGTATCTGGTAGAAAAATACAAACACCATTTGAACAAGAAGATGTAGAATTACAATCTATTTTTATTGAACATTGATTTAATGCATTTACATAAAGTAATTGATTAATTCCATTCCCCGAACTAACACCTGCAAACTTAAAATAAAATTCTCCTTGTGTATAACCATCAACATAATTATCATAGGTATCTAATGGTGTATAATTATAAACAACACTTCCATTAACAACAGGAATTGAAGGAGAAACATTAACTTGCGTTTCACTTGGTGAATCAAATTCATATACACTTATAGTTATTCCTCTACCAGGAGGACTATTATATAACACATTACCATCCTTATAACAATAACCTATAGCCTGAACTTTTTGATTAACCTTACTATTCACTTGAGTAGAGCCACCAGTAATGTGAGTAGTAGAATTAGTAAGATTTAACCAAAATGCATTTTGTGTACATGTGCTTTTATCATAAGCAAAATTAGTTCCAGGAATTAAAACCACATTTGAATTTGAACCAGAATAACTTCCTAAAAAAGAATAACCTGAAAAAGCACTAGTAAATGCAAGAGGTAATGCCGAAGGACTAAACACTACAGTATTAAGACCGAAAACTCCAGAAATTAAGAACAAAAATACAAATAAAAATAATATTCCTTTTTTTATTACACCAAACATTAAATATTTTAAGTGTAATTTAGCTATTTAAAACTTTAGGTTTAATCTGACCAAACTAATATAAACATTAGTAATGTAGATATTGGCAATAAATTTGTAATAAATGCAAATTGAGGGAAAATCCAAACTCCAATCAAAGCTTCAGCTGCAGCAAATATAGCGAAAACTTTAGAAAGAATTTTTCCACGTTCAGCAAATACCCAAAATAAAACAAAAGCAGAAATTCCAGCAATAAGATCCATATATGGATTGCTATAAGCAAGTAAATCTATTGCATCAACTATAACTGCAAAGGGAATTTTCCATAAACTTACAGCAATATCTAAGAAATGTTTCAAAGAAAATAAAACAACCAATAATAAAAGTACTCCGAAAATAACCCAACCTAATTTCACTGGTTCACTTACAGCCTGTACTAAGAACCCAGTTATATCACCCATTCCAATCATACATCCTCAGGGTAGAATTTAGTTAAATAGTTTTCTATTAAAAAGATATCTATATAAAGTTTTAATTAAGTTATAAAAATTATAGCCCCGTCGTATAGTGGCTAAGTATCTAGCCCTCTGGAGGCTGGGACGGCAGTTCGAATATTTTCAATTAGGTTGAGAAACGAAAGTCTGCCCGGGGCTAATAACTTTTATATATTCCAAAAAATCTCAAGAACTATGCAAAAAAAAAAGAAATTCTATATCACCACCCCGATTTATTATTCTTCAGAAATTGCACATATAGGTCACGCTTATACAACAGTAATTGCAGATATTTTAGCTAGATGGCACAGATTAAAAGATGAAAATGTATTTTTCTTAACAGGATTAGATGAACACGGACAAAAGATTTCGAATGCAAGTATAAAATTGGGATTCAACACTCCAAAAAAATTTGTAGATCACATATCAGAAGAATATCTTAAAACTTGGAAGATATTAAACATAAGTAATGATGATTTTATAAGAACCACAGAAGAAAGACATGAAAAGTTAGTAATAGAATTTCTAAATAAAGTAAAAAAAAGAGGAGACATTTACAAAGGAATTTACTCTGGTTTATATTGTGAAGGATGTGAAGCATTCAAGAGTCAGGATGAATTAACAAAAGGATTTTGTCCAGACCATCTAAAAGCTCCAAAAGAAATACAAGAAGAAAATTATTTTTTCAAACTTAGTAAATACAAAGATAGAGTTTTAAGACATATAAAAGAAAATCCAGAATTCATAGAACCTCCATCAAGAAGAAATGAAATTCTAAGTTTTCTAAAAGAAGATCTAAAAGATCTAAGTATTTCGAGACAAAATCTTAGATGGGGGATTCCATTCCCAGGAGATCAACAAGCCACAATTTATGTTTGGTTTGATGCTTTAGTAAATTATCTGCATCCAAAAGATTATTGGCCAGCAGATTTACATTTAATGTCAAAAGAGATTATAAAGTTTCATTGTATAATCTGGCCAGCAATGTTAATGTCTGCAGGTTATAAATTACCAAAAAAAGTTTTTGCTCATGGATGGTTAACAGTTAATGGCCAAAAAATGAGTAAAACCTTAGGCAATGTTATTGATCCAGTTTATTTAGCAAATAAATATGGTACAGATGCTTTGCGTTATTTCTATGCAAGAGAAATCCCATTTGGGAATGACGGAGATTTTTCAGAAGAATCATTAAAAACAAGATTAAATAATGAATTAGCAAATGAATTAGGGAACTTAGTTTCAAGAACATTAACATTAGTAGAAAAAAAATTAAATTCAGAAATTAGAAAAGATAAGACAGATAAAGAATTATTTAAAAGTTTAAATATAAAAAAGATAGATAAGTTCATGGGAGATCTAGAGATAAATAATGCAATTGCAGCAATTATGAGTTTTGTTCAAGACTGTAATGTTTATGTAAATGAACAAGCACCATGGCAAATTGAAGATAAATCAAAATTAAATAAAGTATTATATAATTTAGTAGACGCAATTCGTATAATCTCAATTCTAATTTCATCATTTATGCCTTCAACATCAGAAAAAATATTAAAACAATTAAATATAGATCAAAGCAATTCATCTTTAGTTTTATGCAAATCAGGTTTATTAAAAAATATAATAATTAAAAAAGGAGAAATATTATTTACGAAAGTTTTAACTAAAGAAGAAGAGAAAGAAGAAATCCATTTTAGTAATATAAAATGTTTAGTAGAACAAGAAGTTTCTAAACTAGGAATTAAAGTAAAATTTGCAGAATTAATTGGACTAAAGATAAAGAAGAAGAATATGGGTTTAGAAAAATTAAAAGACGAAGTAGAAAAGAAATTTAAAGTAAATGAGAAAGTTTTAGAAGGTTATAATAATTATCATAAAAAATTAAATATTAAAAATGGGAAGTGTTCAGTAATTAATTTGATAGAATTAGTCAAAAAAAGCAATAAATTACCAACGATAAATACAGCAGTAGATTCATACAATCTCGTGTCCGTTGCCAACAGCCTCGTAGTGGGCGCACATGACAGAGAAAAGATTAAGGGTCAAGTAAGATTCAAAATCCTAAATGGAACTGAATTTTATATTCCTTTATTCAAAAAAGAAAGAGAAGAAATAACAACTGGAGAATTTGGTTGTGTAGATGATGAAAAAGTTCTTTGTAGATTAGATATTAAACAAGGAGATCAAACTAAAGTAACAGAAGCAACTAAAAATATAATAATATACATTCAAGGAAATGAAAATACTTCAGATGAATTAATAAAAAAAGCATTAGAAGAATGCTGTAATCTAATAGTTAAGTTTTGTGGCGGAGAATATAAGATTTTAGAATAGATATTAGAAATTCTAAAAATATATAAACAAGTAAAACAAAAGAGATAGATGCTTTTAGAAACAATAGTAAAATCATTAATTTTATCAGCCCACATCAGTTCTACCGATGCTTATCCAACTACAACAGAACTAGCTTATAATTTTAAAATAAATTGTGATTTATATCCTGGTAAAATAAATTATCAAAAGATCAATCCTTTAAAAAAACCAGATAATTATGATAATTCAAATAAACCAGAAAGGAATTATGAAGAACCAATAAGAATTCCTTCAATACAAGATGATGAAGAAGAAGACGAAGAACTTCCAGCTTAATTTTTTAATTCTTTGCGAAAAAAGTAAAAAATAAAAGAAAAATTTAGTGACACTTAAAGTTCCAACAAATCATTTTTAAACCAAATAATACAACTAAAACTCCAAACGAATGTTCAAATGTAAACCATCCCTTAGGCCATAACATCAATAAACCTAAAACTACTACAACTAAACCTAAAACTGCCTTATACCATCCACTACCACATTTACAAGGATTTGAACTGCACATACCACACATTCCAGAATTACTACCCATTTCTTTTTTTACCATTAAATAGCACCTCCAATTTTATAGATTATCCAAGATTCAAGTAGTTTAAAACACTTTCTAAAAGAAGATTATTAGAAAAATTAGTTAAATAACTCTGGACGTTTATTTTGTAAATCGCCTAAAACTTTAAATAATGTTACTTCAATCTCTTTACCAACATTTTCAATATCACTAAGTTGATAACTTACAGTTTGATTCTTTAAAGTTATAACCTTATCTCGCTCTTCTAGTTTTTCATCTTTGATTTTAAATAATTCAATAAAACATATCTGTTCTTTTGTAAGGACAGAAACAGATACTCCCCAACTACAATTACTATAATTTATACTTGATTCATCATAAGGTAGTTTAGATATTATTTCAATAACAAACTTAGGATCCTTTTCTTTTTGTATAAAAAACTTAGAAAGATTGCCTCTAAGTACTCCAGATTTTGAAGATTGTTTAGTGAATACAAGCTTTGTAGGATAATTATATTCTTTAAAACCCCTAAGGAATATAAAAACATTATTAGCCAAAGTTTCTATTTGTTTATCATATACAAGAAATAAATCTGAAAGTTGCTGGTTAATATTAGCCATAAACTAAGATTAATTTAATAACTATATAAAATTAACGGTAATT
>CAYJSR010000033.1:2162-8733 GCA_964373095.1 Candidatus Woesearchaeota archaeon | reverse complement strand
GGAATCCGCAATACTAAATTTTGAATTCTTGGTACGTATTTCTTTTTTAATTTTAGCAGCTTCTAAGGCAATATTTATAGTTATTGGTATAATAGTGGCACGACTTTTTATGAAACTCAGATTATCTTCAAACTCTTTATTTTCTCTTTCATATTTATCGGCTATTTCTACAATAGATAGTAGAGATGTTCCGATAATACTAGTTTCAATAATATCTTTATTTTTGATTCCTTTCGTAGATCCGCTAAAGTATTCTATCCATGCTGAACTGTCTATGATGTAATCATAAACCATTAAATATCAGCCCTATCTTCTTTTTTCCATTTGATTCCCTTTATAGATCCAAACATTGATTTAGTAATCTTAGTGTGTTTTTTTAGAATATTCTTAAGTAGAATATCATAAGAAGTTACATTTTCTTTTTCCTTTAAAGATTCTAAAATCTGTTTTGTTGTGTCTGAAATTTGTATTGTTGTTGTCATAGTTATAATTATAGCTATAACTATATAAACTTTTCTAAAGTTTTTGTTTACATAGTCTCTTATTTTTTTTAATTTTCTATAGGAGCTGAACTAATAAGATGGATTATAAATAATTATTAGATATTTAAATTAAAAGAAAATTTATTATAATTATTTTAAAAGATGCTAACATTTATATAAGTAAACTATAAGATTATATTATGCAAAAGAGAGGGCAGTTGGCTGTTTTTGTAGTTGTAGGAATAGTTTTACTAACTGTTGTTTTATTATTATTCTTTTTTAAAGATAAAATTACTGAATCTGTTAGAGAAACACCTACTAATCCTCAAGGATATTTGAATCAACAATTAAATGATTTGAAAAAAGAAGTTAATAGATGTATAGATAAAGAAACGAAAGATGCGTCTGTATTGTTTATGAAAAATGGTGGGGATTTTTCTAGAACTTTTAATTACATGACTTATTCTGGAGTAAATTATCCAATACTATGTAAAGCAATAAATGGAACTGATACTTGTTTAAGCCAACCTGTACTTATTTCTAATTTTAATTCTAAACTTAATAATTATTTACCTAGTAAAGTTAATTCATGTTTTAATTTTGAAAATTTTAAAAACAAAGACTATGATTTAAGTTTAGGGAAAATCAGTGTTAGTTCTGAAGTTACTAATAATTATGTTTTAATTAACTTAAATTTTTCTGTTAAATTGACTAAAGGGGTTTATAGTTCTAAAAGTGATAATTTTTTAATAAAAGTTAATACTCCTTTGGGTGATTTATTTAGAGTTACAAATGAGTTAGTTCAAGAAAAAGCGAGCGGTAAAGAAATTAATCCTTTAGGTTATATGTTATCGTCTAGAAATAAATATAATATTCAAGTTAAAAAACCTTATCCTGATGAACTTTACGACGTAAGTTTATTTTCAGATAAAAATTATCATGTTTATTTTGCAATCGAAGGTATAGGAAGATTTCCAAGACCAGAAGGTAGAATACGATGAAAAAAATAAAACTTAAATCTATTGCTTTATTTGAAATATTTTTAATGATTAGTTTGATATTCGTTATTTCTATTTTAAACTCTAATCTTGTTTATTCTGAAGTCGCAGTTGATAATCGTGTTTGCTGTCAAAAAACTAAAGTAAATAATGTTATTAGTTATTGCCAGTATACTAATCCTAATAATTGTGATATAAGTGATGGTGGTCTAGTTTTTCCAAGCCCTTGTGAAGAAGTAAGTGTTTGTAAACCTGTTTGTTGCAATGTAAATAATTTAGGTTATTATGCTTCTGGTGGACAAGGTTGTTATAAAAGTGTTTCATTAGATACTTGTGTGAATGATTTACGCGGGCAACCAATTCAAGATGCTTCTTGTAATGCTCCTGAATGTAATAAAGGTTGTTGTGTTATTGGAAGTCAATGTGCTATAACTACTAATATTGCCTGTACCAATCTAACTAATAATTATCCTAGCTTAACTTTAGATTATAGAACTGAAGTTACGAATGAAATTGAATGTCAAAATGTTTGTAGATCAGCTACTAAGGGTTGTTGTGTTACTCCTGATCTTACTGACGGAAATAATAAGGGTTGTAATCTAAATACATTTGCTGAATGTAGTTCTGGTGGCGGGGAATTCTATGATAATACTGATTGTGTTGATTTACCAAATAATAATACCGATTGCGATAGATGCAAAGATACTACTGATAATCCTAAAACTGGTTGTGCTGTAAATTTAGATGGTGGAGATAATGTTTACGAATATGATAAATGCGGAAATCCTAGGATGAATAGAATTATACAACAATGTGATTATGGTTTAGGAACTATTTGTAAGGATGATGATAAAACTAATAGTGCTTCTTGTGCTAGTTTGAATTGCAATGCAAGTGTACTTTATGATAATCCCTTTGTTGATGAAAATGGAGATTGTTGCACTAATCGTAGTACTGAAACTGGTGCTTGTTTGGGGATGAAACCAATTACTGATAATTGCTGGAATAATGATAATAAAACTAATACTGATTTTAATGTTGGAAATTCTCGAACAAGGAATTATAGGTATAATGGGGAGAGTTGGTGTCAATATGAAGCTGATGCAGGACCTACTAGAGATTTACCTGGCACGAGACATTATGTTCATACTTGTGTTGAAGGACAAGAAAAGGTTCAAGAATGTACTGATGTAAGGGATCAATTTTGCAGACAAGTAAATGATCCTGAAGGATTTTCTGTTGCTGCTTGTGTCCCTAATCGTGCTGTAACTAATATTTGTTCTGATGCTACTGATAAAAAAACTTGTGAAGATACGACTCTTAGAGATTGTGTTTGGTTGGCTGCTGATGTTCCTACAATAATTGAAGATTTGAAAAATATAGAATTACAACAATGTCAGAAAATAAAACAAAATAATGCTACAGCTACTTGTCCTGCTTCTAAAGTTGATGAAACTCAAGCTTTATTTCTTAAGACTGATCAAGGAAAATGTATTCCATTGGTTCCTCCTGCTACAAAGAATAATCCTGCTTTTTGTGATGCTGGAAGTATTTCTAATTTAACTTCATATTGGAGCCATAGTGTTTGGGGTGATGCTTGGGATTGTGATGTTAATTGTAATATTTATACAAATGAATTTGCTTATCAACAGAATCTTTATTGTGGATCTTTGGGAGATTGTGGTGCAAAATATAATCTTGCTGGAAAATGGAGTGATGCAGGATTTATCAGATCTTGTAATACTCAACTACAAACTGATGATTCAGATCTTGAAGGTGTTGAAAATGCTAAAGACTTTGGTGAAGAATATTCTGGTGGAGATGCAGCTGATAAACTTCTTAGTGATTGTAATGAACAATTATTAGAGCCTGGAAATTATACTAAATCTAAACCTAAAAAAGCTGAATCTTTTGTTAATTTTTCAAATTATAAAAATAGTTTAATGATTAATCTTCCACCTGGTACAGTTAGTTATGGATATACTAATTGGGCTGCTATAGGTTCGGCTATTGGTTTAGGTGCAATTGTTATAGCTGGTGGTATATTTATTGCAGCAGCTGAGTCTGTTGTTTTAGTAGGTGCGGGAACTACTTTTGTTTCTTTTTCTTCTGCTCCGTTGATAGCTGCTTCTATCTTAAATATTGGAGGTGTTTTGGCAGTAGCATTTTTAGTATCTTTTTTAATTTGGGGCTCAGATTCAGCAGAAGAAATAGTTTCAGTAGAATGTAAACCTTGGGCTCCGCCAACTGGAGGAGATAATTGTAATTTATGTTATGAGCCTGGAACTAGAACTTATGTTTTACCTAATGGGTCATCTAAAACTGAATCTGTAGATTTTACTGCCGGAGGAAATCATGATTGCACTCAGTATTTATGCGAAAGTTTAGGAAGTGCTTGTCAATATAAAGAAACAAATGATGGACCTAGATGTTTGAATGACTGTGCTTCTGAATTAGATGTTCATCCACCAACTATAAGTTTATGGTCTAATTTGTCTTTAGCTAATAACCAAAGTTGTAGAGAATCAAATCAACCTGCTGATGGAAATGAAGTTGCTTGTTCTGCTATTAATACTGGAAGTGGATATAAAATTAATTATGTGAAAGAAAATACTGATTTAATTGTTGGTGTAGAAACTAATATATTATCAACTTGCAGATGGGATTGGAAAAAATCTAATCCTCCTACTTTTGATGCTTTAGAAAAAGTATTTGATCAGAGTTTAGCTTCTAAAGTTCATACTATAACTTTGAAAGCTGAACAAGATTTAAATGCAGAAGATAAAAAAACTATGAATATTATGTGCCAGGATATTTGTGGAAACCCAAGAGGAGATCAGCCTTATAAATATTATACTATAGATTTGGAAGTTTCTAAAGCGAAAGATATTGGTGCTCCTGTATTTTCTAAAATAGAACCAAGTGATGGATCTTCTACAAAATGGGATTTTAATTTTACAAATGTTAAATTATTTTTAAATGAAAAAGCAGATTGCAGATGGGATAGGACAAATAATCCATTTGATGCTATGAATGTTACTAATGAATTTCGTTGTAATATTCCTGTTCAAGGCTGTTCTTTTATTATTGATGGTTTAGAAAAAGGAAGCAATGTCTTTTATTTAAGATGCAAGGATAAAGATGGGAATAAAAATATTGATGCATTGCCTTCGAATAATGGGTATACTTTGATAAAGAGTGATCAATTAAATATAAGCAGTTATACTTGTACTAGCAATTTTGGAAATGGATGTGATGTTATTTATGATAATAATTTTACTTTAGAATTAAATACTATTGGTGGGGGTTATCAGGGAAGAGCAATTTGTCAATATAATTTTGGTAATTGGGTAAACTTTTTTGAAACTAATTCTACTACACATAAACAAGTTATTGGGCCAAGACCTACTGGAAATTATTCTGATTTAATAAAATGTTTTGATGATGCTGGAAATGATGCAAGCATTACTTTGAATTATTCTATGATAAGAGATAATGATCCTCCTAAAATTTTAAAATTAACATTAGATGGAAATGTCTTGAATGTCTTGACTGATGAAATCTCTGCTTGCAAGTATGCAGATAATTCTAGTGTGTTTTATGATTTTATGACTGATTTTGATTTAAATTCTAATACTATTCATAGTGCTTCATTTGGGGATAGAAATTATTTACATGTAAAATGCAAGGATAGATTTGGGCATGTAAGTTCTCTTGATGTTTACAAACGTTCTTTGAGTGGTCCTACATAAACTATAAAGTTTAATATATCTTTTCTAGTACAACTGTGGACGACACTGTGGGTTCTATGCGCCTAAAGTTTATAAATAAAGTAATCTTAGTTATTAATATGAAAAGAAGTTGAAAACTTTTCGGAAAAGTTACAGAAAGGTTAATTAAATTGGAGAATTATAATATTAAACAATGGAAATAAAAGACACTTTAGTTGTATTTCAAGATAAGAATATTAGAAGAATTTGGCATAATAATGAGTGGTATTTCGTTCTTGAAAATATTATACAAATCTTAACAGAATCAAATGATCCTAAACAATATATCCAAAAGATGAAACAAAGAGATGAGTTGTTGGCTCAAGGGTGGGTACAACTTGTACTTATCCTTCCTGTTCAGACTCCTGGAGGGTTACAAAATATGAACTGTGCAAATACCGAATCTCTCTTTAGAATAATTCAGTCAATTTCTTCTCCTAAAGCGGAACCATTTAAATTATGGTTAGCAAAGGTAGGCTATGAAAGAGTTCAAGAAATAGGGGATCCAGAGTTAGCTCAAAAAAGAATGAAAGAATTATATCGAGCTAAAGGTTATTCTGATGAATGGATAGAAAAAAGAGTTAGAGGAATTGTAATAAGACAAGAACTTACAGATGAATGGAAAAAACGTGATGTAAAAGAAGATGTTGAATATGCTATATTGACTAATGAAATAAGCAAAGCAACGTTTGGAAAAACTGTAGAAGAATATAAAGAGTTTAAGGGATTAAAGAAAGAAAATTTGAGAGACCATATGGATGATATGGAACTTATTTTTAATATGCTTGGCGAAGCCGCTACTACTAAAATTGCTAGAGCTAAAAATGCTCGAGGATTTGTAGAAAATAAAGATGCTGCAAAAGAAGGTGGGAATGTAGCAGGCATAGCAAGAAAAGAATTAGAAAAAAGGAGTAAAGAAAAAGTTTCTACAAAAGAGAATTTTTTAGAAAAATCAGAATCTCAAAAAAGACTTGAAAAAAAGTTGGAATAATCTAAAGAATTGTTTTCAGGAATAAAATTAAAAGTACCACTGATAAAATTCTTAGTGATTTGATAGTGGTGTGAATAATTAAATAAATAATTATTAATCAATAAAAACATTTATATATAACTTAATCTAATTAAATATAATGGAAGCAGAAGCAACAGTTAAGAAATGGGGAAGTTCATTGGGTATAATATTGCCTAAGTTAGTAGTTGATAATCTTAATATTTCTAATAATGATAAAATAATAGTTACTGTAAAAAAGAAAGTATTGGCAAAAGAGTTCTTCGGAATTTTACATGATTGGAAAAAACCAACAGATGTTATTAAAAAAGA
>CAYJSR010000033.1:0-2152 GCA_964373095.1 Candidatus Woesearchaeota archaeon | reverse complement strand
AAAGGATGGTAAACTATTTTTTTGATAGTTATGCAGTTATAGAGCTTATTAAAGCAAATCCAAAATATATTAGATTTTCAGATAATGTTGTAACAATAACAATCTTTAATCTGGTTGAGATTTATTGGTCTGTTTTAAATGATTATGGTGTTGTTAAAGCAGATGAGATATTTTCTATCTTTGATGCTTGTGTTGTTGATATTGATCCTGAGACAATAAAACAAGCAATGAAATTTAGAAAACAAAATAAAAAAATGGGCTTGTCTTATGCTGATTGTATTGGATATGTCTATTCTTTGAATCATAATTTAGTTTTCTTAACTGGCGACAAAGAATTTGAGAAATTATCCAATGTAGAATTTGTTAAAAAATAATCTAATATCAATAAAAACATTTATATAACTATGTTAATATTATTTTACATATGTTAAATATAATTGACACATTGGATATCTTCTTTGAAGATTGTTATAGGAAAGTAAATGTTCGAGAATATTCAAGATTAAAAAATATAAGTGCCCCTACAGCATCAAAAATTCTTAATTCTTATTTTAAGGAAGGCTTACTTAAGAAAGAACAAGATAGATTATATCTCTATTTCTATGCCAATAGGGAAAGTTGGCTATTCATTGATTTATCTAGAATTTATTGGAAAACTTATTTTGAAAGATCTGGTTTTTTAAAACAACTAGCCAGTGATTTTAAATTTTCAAAAATCATTTTATTTGGTTCATTATCTAAGGCAGAAGTTACTCCTAATTCCGATATAGACTTAGCTATATTTTCATCTATTAAAAAATCTTTTAATTATTCTAAGTTTGAAAAGATTTTCAAAAGAAAGATGCAAATTTTCAATTATTGCACCGATAGCAATATAAAAAATAAAGAATTATTGAATAATATATTGCTTGGCTATAAAATGTAGGTGTGATATGGATTGGAATGAATGTAAGAATAAAAGATTAGTAAAAGAAATTAATCCAGATAAATGGCTTATATTATCCTTAATGAAAGGAAGTAAAAATAAACTTATTTCTTTCGATATGTTGAACTTAAATTTTGTAACTGTTGCTTCTAAAGTAAGCCTCACTTATGATTCCTTACGTGAATTACTAGAAGCTTTGGCTATAAAAAAAGGTTATAAAATTTATAATCATGACTGTTATTGTTCTTTTCTAAAAGAAATTGTGAAAGATTTTCCTTCTGGAGAGATATTTGATGAATTTAGGAAAATAAGAAATGGGCTTAATTACTACGGAAAAGATTTATCTCTTGAAGAAATAATTAAGCAGATGAAACTCATGATTAATAAAATAAAACATATAATTGATTAAAGTCAATAAAAACATTTATATACAATATAATGTGATTAAAGATCATGCATAAAAGGGGACAAGTTAGTGTTTTTGCAATAATTGGAATTGTTATTGTAATTTTAGTAGTTTTATTCTTTTTTTTAAGAAATCAATATGGATTATTTATTCAACCAACTACATTTTTAGAAGAAAAAGCTGGACCAATTGAGAATGATCTTAAAGGTTGTGTTAATGCTGCTTCGAATTCTACTTTAGATAAGTTTGGAAAACAAGGAGGAATACTCACGCCTGGTGATTATGTACTTTACCAGAGTATTGCTGTTCCTTACTATTGTAGAAATATAATTGGAAAAGAAACTTGTTTGAATGTTATGCCTACTTTATCTTCAATACTTCTTTCTTTGAATAATAAAATACAAAGTGATGTAAATAATTGTGTTGATAAAAGTTTGGTTACTAGTGGATTAGGATATAAAATAACTGCTGGAAATGTAACTACTAATGTTGAAACTGGAGGAAGTGGAATAATAATTAAAGCGCATTATGATGTTTCTATTTCAAAGGGAGAATTAAAACAAAGCGTTAAAGATGTGGTTGTTAGATATGATGCTCCAATTTCTGATTTATATTCTGTTGCTGTAGATGTTGTTAATTCTGAAGCTAATGCTGGATTTTTCGAACAATTATTATATATGCTAAATAAAAGAGGACAATATGTAATTAATTTAGACGTGTTATGGATTTTGTCATTTACAATGTCATGAAAGACTAAAAGTTGTAATGTATAGACTCTTTCCTCTCCTTCGAATATGAAGCCAATAACAAGTTCGATATCT
>CAYJSR010000032.1:0-8975 GCA_964373095.1 Candidatus Woesearchaeota archaeon | reverse complement strand
CATTAATAGCTGATGCCAAAGCTTATTCTATGCCCTCTAAAAAAAGAATTAGATGCTTTTAATGATGCAAAAATGCGTCTTAAAGCAGCAAAAGAAGATCTTAAAGTTACAGGTTTTTTTGCTGACAAAGATGGTGCTTTAAGAAAGTTATATACAGCAGAACAAGAGATAGGTTTAGCAGAAAAAATATTAGGGCCAAAAATAGATACTAGAGCTTTGAAACTTGAAGTCGCAAATCTTAAAATAAAAGTAGTAGCGCAAATAAAAAACAATTCAAAAAAATAAATCTTCTTACTTTTAAGGATAAAAATATTTAGTTAAAAAGCAAAAGATTTTAATCATAACTTCAGCTTATAATACAAATTAGATTATTCTGTAGTAATGGAATTAAATAATTTAATCTTAGACTAAATATTATAAGCTAGTATGGTAATTACAACATTTAATAATAGATTAAAGATTATAATCAAATATGAGATGGTAACTTATAGTCAATAATCAATTATTTTAATCTCAATAATTCAATCAAAATCTTTAAATTAGAGTTTAAGAAACTTAACAAAGTATAATGAAACAATCAAAAAAAAGAATGAAAGAAGAATTAAAAAGAATGAGAGCATCATTTTTAGAAATAAAAAAAGAAAATTCTAAAAAACCAGATTTGAATAAATGTTTAAAATGTAAATCAGCCTTAGGAAATAATTTTAATTTAATTTATAAAAAGAATAATGAACTAAAGGGAAAAATTTGTATTTCTTGTTCTAAATTAGAAAGCCCTATGTATCCTTAATAAAATATTTTGTATAAAAATTATCATACTGGCAATAATAATTGCAACACCTGCAATTAACATTGTAGTTTTATCTTCAAGAAATATCAAGACAGGAAATATAGAAAAATAATTATTCAAAGCTAATAAGCCTATTAACAATAAAATAAATGCCCACAGTATTTTTGTTATCATTTTAACCCCAGTTATAAAAATAGGTAAACATTGCAGCAAGAGCGATTATTAATCCAAGCACAAGTGCTAAAATTATGCTTTTTTCTATTAAAATAAAAGCTACAAAAATAAATACAAGTAAAAATATATAAGTTAAAATTGATCCAAAGAATATTTTTGATCCATCTAAACTTGAGAATGGAATCATATTTAATAAGGCCATATAAAAACAAACAGTTACAAAATTAGGAACAACAAAACCACTATAATTTCCCATAATTAAAACAATAATTGCTAAAAATAAACTTGAAAGTATTCCCATGGAAGCAATTTGCATCTCTTCCAAATAAGTTAAATAAGGGTGTTTTCTACCAGATCTTGAAGTTTTATATTCTTCGAACTTATGGCTTCCAATAGCTGTAAAAAAGAATTTTCCCTTTGAACCAATGGCTAAAAATATAGACATTAATATTCCTAAAGGAATGCCCCTCTCTAATTTTTTTGTAAACCAAACCCTATTGATATTCCAAATTTCATATTCACTTGTAGCATTATGTCTTTTAGCAAAAAATTTTAAAACAAATTCCCTAAACAAAACAATAATCGCAACAATAATAATAAACCTTATTAGATTTAAAATCCAATTTTGTAGAATAAAACTTTTATTACCATCATCAAAACCAAAGACAAAACCAAGAATAACTATGGATAAAAATAAATGTAATATTTCTCTCTTCGTAAACATATATTAATAAAATTAAGCGAATATTTAATACTTTCTAACTGTTCACCAAACGATGTAAAACAATTAAGTTATGTAATCGCTTATACTAATGCCATTAAAGACAAACTATTTATAGTAAAGTAAACCAATAAATAAGAAACATGGTGAATAAAAGACAAAAAGACATTGAAGCAATAAAAAAATATGTAAGGGCAGCAAATTATCTTTCTACAGCCCAAATATATTTACAGGATAATTTTTTATTAAAAAAACCACTAAATCCAAATGATATTAAACCAAGATTATTAGGGCATTGGGGAACTTGTCCAGGAATTAATTTTATTTACGCAAATTTAAATTATTTATTAATAAAACATAAAATATCAATGATGTTTGTTCTTGGTCCAGGCCATGGTTTTCCAGCATTGCAATCAAACCTATTTATAGAAGGAACATTAGGAAAATATTATGAACTTGCAAAGCAAAACGAAGAAGGAATTGCATATATTTGTAAAAACTTTAGTTGGCCATATGGTTTTCCATCACATAGTAATCCTGGTGCACCAGGCGTAATCTTAGAAGGTGGAGAGTTAGGTTATTCTTTAGCAACGTCTTATGGTGCAATTTTAGACAATCCAGATTTAATTGTTGCTTGTGTAGTTGGCGATGGGGAAGCAGAAACAGCAGCAACAGCAACAGCATGGCATATAAATAAATTTATAGATCCAGCAACTAATGGTGCGGTTCTTCCAATATTACATTTAAATGGATATAAAATTTCAGGTCCAACAATTTTTGGAAGAATGTCAAACAAAGATCTAAAATATTTATTTTATGGTTATGGTTATGAACCATTTATAATTGAGGAGCCAGATATTTATGAAAAAATGTTTGAAGTTTTGGAAGAATGTTATCAAAGAATAAAACAAATACAATCTAAAGCAAAAAAAGGCTATAAATTAATTGCTCCAAGATTTCCAATGATAATATTAAGAACTCAAAAAGGTTGGACAGGAATTAAAGAATTACACGGTGAAAAAATAGAAGGAAATTGTTTATCACACCAAGTTGTGGCTAAAGATGCAAAAACAGACAAATATGATCTTAAAGCACTTGAGAATTGGTTAGCATCTTATAATTTTAATGAATTATTTACAAAAAAAGGATTTATAGAAGAGATTAAAGAATTAATACCTGAAAAAGATTTGAGAATGGGTTCTAATAATCACACATATGGAAACAAAACTTACAAACCGTTAATCGTTCCAGATATAAAAGAATTTTCTGAGAATTCTTCTGTTCCAGGAACAATAGGTTCTAGTAGTATGAGACGGGCTGGAGCATTATTAACCAAAGTATTTGAATTAAATAAAAAATCAAAGAATTTTAGATTAATGTCACCAGATGAAACATATTCTAACAAATTAGATGCAGTTTTTAAATCAACGTCTAGAGCATTTGTCTTACCAATAAAAGAATGGGATAAAGATTTAGCAAGCGATGGTAGAGTAATGGAAATGTTAAGTGAACATTCTCTACAAGGTTTAGCACAAGGTTATATTCTCACAGGAAGACATGCAGTTTTTGCATCTTATGAAGCATTCATTGAAGTTGTTAGTAGCATGGCAGATCAATATGCTAAGTTTATTTCTGTGGCAAATCAAATAGAATGGAGGGGAGATGTGTCTTCATTTAATTATATTTTAACCTCATCTGGATGGCGCCAAGAACATAATGGTTTTTCACATCAAAACCCAAAATTTATTTCTGGAATGCTAGAAAAAAATGGTTGTTTTATTAAAGTTTATTTTCCACCAGACGGAAATTCAACACTAGTAACTCTAAAGCATTGTCTACAATCTAAAAATAGAATAAATATTATTGTAGCAGGTAAAACTGTAGAACCAAGATGGTTAACAATTGAAGCTGCAGAAGAAGAATTAGAGAGGGGTTTAATGATCTGGAAATTTGCCAGTGATCCAAAGCCAGATATTGTTTTTAGTTCAATAGGGGACTATTTAACAAAAGAAGCCTTAGCTGCAGTAGACATATTAAAAGATATTGTACCTGAAGTAAAAATACGTTTCGTTAATATACTAGAATTATCTGCTCTAGGTTTAGGAAATGAACATTGCAGAGTTCAGTTAAATGATTTTGAAAATTATTTTACAGAAGACAAACCAGTAATATTTAATTATCATGGATATCCAAGCGATTTAAGGCAGCTATTAATAAATCAAAAAAACCCACAGCGATTTACAGTTCAAGGCTATACTGAAAATGGTTCTACTACTACACCATTTGATATGCATGTTCGTAATAAAACAGACAGATATAATTTAGTAATTAATGCCCTAGTCTTATTATCAGAAAGAAAAGTTATAAAAAAACAAAAATCAGATTTATTGATAGATTGTTATAAACAAAAACTAAAAGATCATGAAATTTATATTAAAAAATACGGCGTAGACCCAGACGAGATTGAAAAATGGCAATGGAAAAGAAATATTTAATTATAAATATAGGAAGCACATCTAAGAGGTATGCATTTTACAACAATCAAAAAGAAGTTTGCAATATTCATCTCGATGCAAATAAATTAAAATCTAAGATTTTAGTAAACAACAACATAGAAGAAAAAAAACTGTCAATGAAAGATTATTTTAAATCAATTAATTTTATAGTTAAAAGATTAATCAAAGAAAAATTAATAAGAAATGTGAAAGAAATAACAGCTATAACCATTAGAATTGTAGCACCAGGAGATTATTTTTTAAAAAATAAAATTATAGATAAAGAATATATAAAAAAATTAAATTTGGCAGTCAAGATTGCACCACTTCACATTAAACCAGTATTAAACGAATTAAAATATATTAAGAAAACACTTCCTAAAGTTTTAATAATTGCAATATCAGACAGTGCATTTCATTCCACAATGCCTAAAGAATCTAGAATGTATGGCATTCCATTTAGTATCGCTTCAAAATTAGAAATTTTTAGGTATGGTTATCATGGAATATCAATGAATTCAATAATAAATCAGATTAGAAAAAAATTAACTTACACACCGAGCAAAATTATTGTTTGTCATCTGGGCGGAGGTTCAAGCATTACTGCAATAAGAAACGGTGAGAGTATAGAAAATTCAATGGGTCTAACACCACTAGAAGGTTTAACTGGAAGCACAAGAATAGGCAATATAGATCCAGCAGCATCAATCTATTTAGCAAAAAGTTTAAAATTAAGTTATGATAAACTAGAAGAGTTTTATAATTTCAAATGTGGATTAAAGGGTTTAGTTAATCATTCAGACATACGCGAAGTTCTTGATATGGAAAATAGATCTAAAGGTGCAAATATTGCCATTAGGTTTTACACTTTACAAATAAAGAAATATATTGGAAGCTATTTTGCATTATTAAATGGTTTAGATTTATTAATTTTCACAGGTGCAGCAGGTGCAGGCTCACCAAGGATTAGAGAATTAGCATGTGAAAATCTAAGTGCGTTAGGAATAATTCTAGATAAAGAAAAAAACCAAAACTCAGAACCGTTTATTCATTCCGAAGATTCTAAAATTAAGATTATGATTCTAAAAACAAACGAAATTGAAGAGATGTTGGCAGAAACAAAAAAGATTATTTAGTTTGTAATTTCTTTATTTCTTTAATAATATCTTCTTCATGGCCAGCACCAACAACAGCAACAATTTTAGAATAATTTTTCATTAATTTAATTAATTTATTAGCCATATAAAGATTTCTATCACCTATAAGAACTTTGTAAAAATTAGGATATCTATTTTTGACTTGAGAAATCATTTTGTTTATAATTTCTTTTTCAGGAACTTTAGTAAGATCAATTTTTATTTTTTCACCAATACCAAATAATCCTTTAAAAACATCAATCCCAAATCGAAACTTTTCTTTCCAAGTTATTTCCTTAGAGAAGTTCTTTAAAGTAACTTCAATATTTTGATCTATTAATGCAATTTTTATTTTATTTTTAGTAGCAATCTCAGCAGCCCTAAGCATATCTTCTCCAGGAGCAACACCAACCTTACTGCCCATTTTTCTTTCAACATATTCTCCAAATTTAGCAAATAAATAACCCTTAACTCCAATTTGTTTAATATCTATCAGTTTTAACCTCCCCATTTTCCCATTTGCTAAAGCATAGAATCTACCCCTATCAAGCTCTAAAGCCACAACTTCAGGCATTTCTTTAATTATGATTTCTTTAACTTCAAGCAAACTTTCTTTAGCTATATGTGATGTACCAATTAAAACTAGGTTTTGGAATGCTTGCATACTAGAAGGGAAAAATATATAAACTTAAAAATGTTGGTAAATTAAATAAGATCAAAAGGTGATTGATTTGCTAAAAACAAGAAAAGTAACCGACATTTTTGGAATGCGTATTTTTACAGACGAAGGATATTATTACGGTGACATTGAAGAAGTAATTCTCCAAGGCAACAAAGTTTATGGTTGGAGAGTCAGAGCCACAAAAGCTTCACAACTTAATCGTATTTTGACTGGTGCAAAAGGAGTTACAGTTCCTCATACATTGGTAAGATCTGTTGGAGACATAATGATTGTTTCTAGAAACGCTCTTCCTTCAGAAGAAGTTCCTACAGAACAAGAACAAACAGTAGAAGAATATTAATTATTTTTATTTTTTTATATATAAAAATAAAGGTAAAATTTATGGTTGACGAAGGCGAACAAAAAAGTGCAGAAGCATTCTTACAACTTTTTGCAGAAGTGGATGAAAAACAAAAAAAAGAATTATTTCAACCATTTTTAAAAGGTTATCGTAACGGCTATCGCACGTTTAAGAGAAAGTTTTGTGTTGTAGGCCATCACGATAACTTAAGAAGGGAATTAAATGGGGCGATAACCCTTGTCCAGGTTAATATTACAAATGCAGCAAACGAGACTACAAATAATTCAAATAAAGCTGCTTGCTATGGTTTTGCATTTGGGTGTTGTTTGAGTATAGTGGAGCATGGAATAACAAACCCACATTTTATAACAGAAGACAGTCCCCATATTTTGAAGGCATTTGAATATATTTCTAAAAATATAAAAGAAGCAGGTAAAAAAATTCGTTTAGATTTTATTCAAAGAAAAATTAAAAAGATTGCAAAAGAAAAAGGACCATTGTTATCTCGAGATCAAAAAGTATTGTTATCCCAAATTGCAGAACTATTTGCAAAAAGTTAATATAAATTTACATTTTTGTGAAAACATTTCAATAAAATATAAAACAAAATCCTTATATACTAATTATCCAATTTAAACTTTATGGTATCTCCATTACAAAATGCGGTAACTTTTTTTAAAGATTTTGGCCTATTTGATGTGGTTCTACCTTTCTTATTAGTATTCGCAATAATGTTTGCAATTTTAGAAAAAACATTAATTTTAGGAACAGAAGAAATAAAAGGACAAAAAGTTCCTAGAAGAAACCTTAACACAATGGTTGCTTTTGTTATTGCAATGATTGTTGTTGCAACAAATAAAATAGTTACCGCAATAAACGAAACACTTCCAAATGTTGTATTCATTATAATTGCTTTCATCTCTTTCTTAATGATGGTTGGAGTTTTCTTTAACTCAGGAGAATTTAACTTTGTTAAATCACATGGAAAGTTTGTTACAGGTTTTACAATAGTATCATTAATATTGCTAATTTTAATAGTACTTAATTCATTGAAATTAAATAGTGGACAAAGTTGGTTGGATTGGACATTGGAATACATAATAAATAATCTTAGTGGCCCAGTTGTAATGTCTTTTGTGTTTTTAATAGTGGCAGTAATTGCTGTTGGATTTATAACAAAGAGTACAGGAAAAAAGGAGTGAAAAAGAAATGGGATTATTTGCAGTAAGTTTCACATTAAACGACACAGTTGATTACTTAGTCAATATTGGAGTTTATGATGTATTATTGCCTTTTTTATTAGTATTCGCAATAATTTTCGCAGTTCTAGAAAAAACAGCAATATTAGGAAAAGATAAAACAAATATCAATGTTATAGTCTCTGTCGTTATTGGTTTATTATTAATAGTTCAAAGAGGTATTGTAGAATTAATAAATTTATTTTTACCAAGGGTATCTTTGATTATTGTAGTGGTATTAATGGGACTATTAGTAATTGCAATGGTTGCAGGAAAAGAATTCAAGGGATTAAAAGGTCCAGTCCTGGGTATTGCAATAATTATAATATTAGTATCATTAATAATTGCTTTAGTTGCACCAGCTTCAGGAACGCCAGGTGGTGCTGCATGGTTATCAGAGGCAGATAAACAAACATTAATTAGCATCGGCGTTCCATTATTAATTTTAGTTTTAACAATTGGATTAATAACATCCAAACCAAAAAAAGAAAAGAAAAATTTCCTGAAGGAATTAGCAAAAGGATTTGGTGGAGAAGAGTAAATGGCCACAATATTAGATGCAAGTCTTGTAGGTTTCTTATTACCTGTGTTTACATTCTTATTTATTTTCGTAGTGCTTTATGGATTATTATTAAAGACAGAAATTCTAGGCACAAAACAAATTGCTTTGAATTTTATAGCAGCAATGTCAATTGCAGCAGTAGCGGTTTTTGCAGGGAATTTAATTAAACTCATTGGTTTTGTAACTCCTTGGATAGTCTTCATAATCTTTGTCTTAATATTGATCTTTGCCACGTTTAAATTTTTTGGTACAACAGATAAAGATACTTGGGATTTTATAGGTGGTCAAACTTTAATTTACGTTATTATTTTAATTGTGATTATTGTAGGTCTAACTACAGTATTTGAACCACAAATAAGTCCATATTCTTCAGGAGAAAATGCAACAGTTTCAGCAACAGGAACTGTCGCAACAACAGATACAAATGTTAAGGGCGCAGTATTAACCACATTAACACATCCAAGATTACTTGGTGCATTATTTATTCTTCTTGTAGCTGCGTTTACAGCAAAACTATTAATTGGTAAAATAGAAAAGTGAAATAATTTTATTGATTTTTTTTAACTAAAACAATTAATCCAAGTAAAATAAATAAAACCCCAACAAAAGGAACAACAAAATCATACCATTTATAATTTATCTCTAAAACCGCATCTTTCGGATTTATAGGATTGTAATATACATCAATAGTTTTGTTTATTGAATATTTATCTAAGAAAGTTTGATAAGTACCAGAAGTTTTAGTAAATGAAACACGATTTGAAGAATAAATTATATTATTAACTGAATAATTATAACTTATATTTGCATAAAGGTCAGTGACAGGTTGTCCATTAG
>CAYJSR010000031.1:3622-9122 GCA_964373095.1 Candidatus Woesearchaeota archaeon | reverse complement strand
CTGTATCTGTAGTAGCTAATAATTTAGCTGTAGATTTAGGAACAACTTGATTAAATCCATAAATCTTAGCACTAACATTTAAACCTTGAGTAATAAAATGGTTTTTATCTAAAATAACTAAAGGAAATACTTTTTTATTTTCAGTTATCTCTGTACTTCCAAATAACAATTTTATTTTATCAGCAGTATCTGGTTCAAAATAAACGCCATTTCCAAGATCGGCAATGGATTTCATAAACTTTGAATCAGTATCACCACCAACACCAACAGTATAAACATGAATTCCCTGACTAGAAGCAGATTTAACTAAAGCTTTTACTTGCTCTATATTCATTGTTAGACCATCAGATAATATAATAATATTCTTACTCCCCCCACGATTTTGTAACATTTGTATTGCAGGTTTTATTCCTTGAGACATATCTGTGCCACCAGTAAAATACAAACTAGCTATTTGATCTTCTAAATCAGATTGGAATAATAATTGTTTAATTTCACTAACCCTATAAGCATAAGTATTTAATGCTATTAAACCAACATTATCAACTAAACTCAAATCCTTTATCATCCTAATAGCTAAAGCTTTTTCAACATCAACTTTAGTTTGACCATTAAATCCAATACCAGTACTCCCAGAAACGTCTACAACAAAAACAATATTTATTTCTCCTTTTTTTCTTCCAGCCTTAGATATAAATACAGGTAATAATTGTTCAAATTTAGATCCAGAATAATTTCCAGAATCATAAGAATTTCCACCACCCAAAACAAATAAACCATTGCCATCAATTACAAAACTAGTTAATTTATCTAAATATAGATCTAATTTTTCTGAATCATAATTATCAATAATTAAAGCATTATATCCTCTTAAATCTAAATCAAGATTATTAACCATAACTAAATCATAGATTGGTTCAAAGAAAGATTTCAGATTAGTACTATTACTTAACAATAAAACTCTTGGTTTTGGAACAACTTTAACAGTTTTATAAAAGATATTATTTTCTCTAAAGTAATCATCAACATCTAAGGTAGCAATAATTTTATGATAACCACTATCAAAAGATTTTTTAAAAATTATTTCTCCAGGTTTAACAGCTTTATTTATAACAATTTGATTATCAACAGTTACTTTAAGTTTAACATCCCTATTATTAGTAGATCTAATAATTACAGAAAAAGTATTTTCAGCCTTAGAAGTTGTTTTTTCCAAACCATAAACAAAAACAGAAGCATCATACTTACTAGGTTTTATATTTACAACACTAATACTAGAATTTAATTCATTAGCTTGTAAAACAGCATCACCTAAACTAATTCCAGCATTATCATTTCCGTCAGTAATTAACAATAAATTATCATTTCTCCTAATATTTGTTAATATTCCATCTCCAAGCCTTGATTCATTGCCATATGCAAAATAATTTATTTCAACAGGAATCTCTTTCTCTAAACTACTTTTTAACTCAGATATAGAATTTAAATCAAACAATTCCATAGAAGTAGAATTATCTACAAGTATCTTAATTTTATGATCACCATTAATTACCTTAGTTGTTTCAATAAATGGCGAAGCTAAAGAAATAAATAATATTATGAAAATAAATATATCAGTAACTAAAACAAATATCCTCAATTTAGATCTTCTCTTAATATCTTCAGGATTTAGATATAATTTAACAAAATCTTTTCTTATAAAATAAATTAAAGTTAATACAACTGGAATTATTAAAAATAATACAAATGGCCTTTCAAAGAGCATTATACCTCACCTCTAAATTTAATATAAATAAACTCAAAAAATACAAGTAATATGACTAAGATAGAAATAAACATATTTAAATCATAATCAACATTAGTTTTAACAGTTTCTAACTTATAGTTAACATCATTATTAACACCTTCAGAAACATAATTAATATCAGACTCTCTTTCATTAAGTAAGTTAACAGATAATTTTCTACCATTAATTTCATAGATTTCAGATTTATCCAAGGTCTTGCTCTCATTACCATCATTATATAAATAACCAGTTTTTAGATTAACATCATTCAAATTATCTCTCCCAATTAAGTAATAAATAAAATTACTCCAAAATACAGGATAACTTGGAGTAATTTTAAAATCACTTTTATCATCCATTATACCATAATAAGCAGCCTTGCCTTTTCCAAGATTAAATAAAGAAATAATGCTTATATTATTAACAGAAACAATACTATCTCCTTGATTTGAGAGATTATAAATTAGACTAACACTAGCAAAATCAAGATCCTTAGTAAATCTATTATTTTGTCTTATAACTGCATTGCCCCCTAAAGTAACATTATTAAAATTAATAAGAATCAAACCTTCAAAGTCAATTTGATCAAGCCCATTTTGACTAGTAATAATAACCGACTTACCATTCTCTTCAATATCACGTTTTATAGCCCCAAAAGTATCAACAACTATTTTATCTTTGTCAACATTATTTATGATATAAAGATCAAAATCTCCTTTAGGAATAACTGGCGGTTCAGCAATAGTAAGTTTAACATCTTCAATAGAAGTTAAAGCAGCTTTCAAGAATTTAGAAGGATGATTAGATATCAACAAAACTTTTATTACATCAGAATAAGGTCTTAATATTATAACTTTATTATCAATATTAAAATTATCACTGTCTAAGATTTCAACATTAGTAAATTGATCTTTAACATTAAAAACAAAAGGTTCAACATTATTAGGCTTAATATTTAAAATATTTATATCATTATTAACTCTTAAAGAAATCTTATTAGTTTCATTATTGTAATTTTTGATATATAAATTAACAGTCTCTTCATTAATAACAACATCAACTATTCCCACATTACTTAAATTATCTTTCTTAGTGTTATAAAAATTAACAGGAATCCCCCTGCTATTTAAAACATTTTTAGCGACTTCAGGATTAATACCTTTACTTTCAATAAAATCACTTAATACAACAACTCTTCCTTTGTCATTTGCCAATAAATCACCAGCCAAAGCTATCGCAGAAGCAATGTCACTTATATCATCAGTAGCTTCTAATCTATTTATATAATTATTAAGTTCACTTCTACTTACATCATGCAAGGCAACAATAGGATAAGATTTTAATAAAACTAAAGAATTTTTAGACGTAGCTAAATCTTTTATTTTTTCTTTAGAAATATCTAATCTAGTCTGTCCATTAGCATAAGTAACTTTAGAACTTGCGCTAACATCAACCACAAAAACAATATTACTAGAAAAAACATCCCTATTCAATGTTAATATAGGTTGAGTAATGCTAAAAGATAAAAGTAATAATATAAATAATTGTATAAAGAATAAGATATCTTTCTGAAAATATCTAAATAAAGACTGACTAGTACTACTATTTGCTCTTTTCATAAAGAACATTAAAGAAGGAACTTTCAAAGTATTAGGTTTAGGTTTAATTAAATAAATTATTATTAAAGGAACTAATGCAAGAAATGCATAGAATCCAAATATATTATTAAAACTAAACATCATTAGAAATAACCAGATTTAAAGGTTATATAAATGTTTTTTAAAAGACAAAAAACGCCGACGGCAGGATTTGAACCTACAATCCCTCACGGGAACCGGTTAACTTATTCTTTATTTTGGTTAAATATCCAAAAAACCAATTCAAGACCGGCGCCTTACCAGGTTGGGCCACGTCGGCATTATAACTCTAAAATTAAACCTGTTTAAAAACTTAACTAGATGTACAAACATCATTCCAATAGATTTATGCCATTACATTTAACATCAAATAGCAATATTTAAATAGTTTGTAATGGCAAGATTTATGATGAGAATAATAAAAAGATATAGAAATAAAAAGGAATACTTTTATTTGCAAAATTCTAGAAGAGAAGAAGGAAAAATTATCACAAGAGAAAAATATCTAGGGATTAAGATACCAAAAGACATAGAAGAAATAAAGAAGAATTTTCAGAAAGAAACCAAAGACGATCTAAATAAGAAATTAGAAAAAATAAAGAAGAATTTTCAAAGAGAGTGGAAATCAATACCTGAAAGTATTAAAGAAAAACAATTAGAAGAAATATCTATTGCGTTCACATACAACACAAACGCAATTGAAGGTTCTAAAATAACAATAGAAGAAACAAGAGAAATCATTCACGATAAAATAGGCTCCAATAAACCATTAAAAGACATTAAAGAGACAGAAGCCCACTCAAAAATATTTCTTCAAGCACTTAAAGACAAAGAGAAGATATCAAATGAGTTATTACTAAAATGGCACAAAGAGATATTTTCTGAAACAAAACAAGATATTTCAGGAGAATACAGAGAATATTTAGTTAGAGTAGGAAGTTATTTAGCACCAAATTGGCAAGACGTAAAAAAACTAATGAAGGAATTAATAGAATTTATAAATAAAAGTTTAGATAAATTAAATCCAGTAGAACTATCTGCAATAGCACATTACAGATTTGAAAAAATACACCCATTCGGTGATGGAAATGGCAGAATTGGTAGATTACTAATAAATAAAATATTATGGAATGCAGGATATCCAATGTTGATAATAGAATATAAAGGGCGTAAATCTTATTACAAAGCATTAACAAAAGATGAAACTAAATTTATTTTATATTTTACTAAAAGATATTTAGCGATTCATAAGAAGAAAAGAATTAATTAAAATACCCCCAATAAATAATAAGCAAATTTCTCAGCAGCCATTAAAAGACCATTTCCACCTCTTCCTTGAATAATAATGCATCCATTTTCAGAATAAACCTTACTCTCATCCCCAATCTTCAGATAAATAACAGCAGTATTAATTGTAACATTACTGCAATTTACAACAGGCAGGGTTTTTCTAGAAAAAGAAGTATAAGTATTTGATATATTTACATTGTAAATGCCCTCAGCTCCGCCTAAAACTTGTTCAAAATTAGCTGCTGCAATTAAAGAATCTCTATTAGTCATATTATCTAATTCAAGATCTTTAACAACATAAACATTTTTTCCTTTAATTTTTGAATATAAATCTTGTTCTAAATAAATTTCTTCTAAATCTTCAGGATGATTTCTAAAAGAATAAATATAAGTTATATCTCTTGCATTTACAGTTATAGAATAAAATATTACATTACTGACTTTAGATTTTGTAATCTCATAAATACCAGATTTTCCTTGATAATTATAATAACTTTGATCATTTAACACTTTGGCCCAATAAAGAACCATTCCAATTAAAACAAGTGCAATTATTATCACAATAATAAACCAAAAATAAGTGCTATCTGTAATTTTAGTTTTCTTAACCATTTTAAATTACACCTAAGTACTTGTAAATAAACTTATTCATTACTAAAGCCTCTTCACCATTTACAGCTTCTAAAACTATACAATTATCTTTTTTATATATCTTACTTTCATTTCCAATATTTAAATAAATTAAATTATTTTGATTTGTACAATCTATAACTGGAATATCTCCGCA
>CAYJSR010000031.1:0-3612 GCA_964373095.1 Candidatus Woesearchaeota archaeon | reverse complement strand
GCAGAAGCAAGAATGCCATTAACAGCTAACATTTCTCTTAATCTAAATATTAATGCATTATCTTCATTAAATTCATTTGGATCAAATAAAACATAAGTTTTACCTTTTAAATCTAAGTTTAAATCTACACTGCTAATATTAGTTAAATCTATAGGTAAATATTCAAATCCTTGCTGCCTACCATCTATATTAGTCACCCACCATCCTTGCTTATAACTAAACTCATAACCATTATATTCAACTTTATTTTGATCTTGAGAAAGATCATCATTACTGCTTAAGCTTACAGCAAATACAGATAATATCATAAGAACAACTATGCCACCAACTATAAACAATCCAAATTTTCCTTTTATTTTCCTTCCATTCTCAGATCTTAAATCTTCAGATATTATATTTATTCTCTCTTTAGAAAATTTCCTTTTTTTCATTATACAAAACAGAATTAACACCTAAATAAAAGCTTTTCTTTTATAACCATCCAATTGTCAAACAAATTAATTAACGTTTAGAAATAAAAAAGAAATAAAAAAAGGCTTATTCAGCCAGTTTTGTTCTTAAGCTACTGCAATTCCAGATACTGTTAAATCAGTTCCAGTTACAGTTACACTTGTTTTGCTTCCAAGATCTGCTTTGAATGTTGCTGCATTCTTTACAACAAGAGCTGCTCTTCTTGTATCATCTGCATCCCACCCAAATACTAACAATGCTTTCTTAGCACCATTATCTTTAAGCTCTAAAACAGCTTTTCCTGCGCTTAAGCCAGCTACTCCGCCACCATAAGTTGGGAAGTCTACGCCTAATAAAGCAGCAGTCACTTTGTTAACAGCTGGACCACCAACTGAAACAACATTCTTTCCCAATGTAGTAACATCTGCAACTTCAGTATCTTTTAATTTCAAAGATGCTGACACAGTTCCACCACCTACGCTTCCTGCCTTAGGTTTAGCAACTCTTACCCAGTAGTTGAATTCATCGTCGTCAGGTACACTTAATTGAACTTTATCGTTCTCTAAGTTTCCTTTAGGATCCTTAACAACAACACCATCCGCATTTCTTACATTGGTTTCCCAACTTGCAATTGATCTACCATCATATCTCAAGTAAGGTGTTGTATCTTCATCTACAGAATCTCCTAGACCTACAAATCCATCACCTGTAGCGTTTGCAGTAAATGTTAAATTACCAGCTCCCGCAACACTTCCAATGGTAAAGGTTACATCTCCACCATCATCAGTAAGGTCACTATCATCTTCATCAGCACCTTCCTCACTATCTACAGTTACCCATAAACCTGCGTTGTAATCCCCATTATCAAATGTAACAAGTGCACCACCACCACCATCATTGATAGTAACGCCTTCATTATCACCACTTCCACCTACAGCCATAAGTACAGCCTTCGAATTACGTGTATCTCTAGCAAAGACTTGAACTCCTTCGTTTCCAGTAAAATCACCTACAGTTCCATTTAGTCCATCATTATAGAAGAACCAAATCGTTTCTGCTTTAGTATCATCAGCACCAACTAAAAATCCTTTGTCTGTAAAGCCCTTAGCATCTACTTGTATAAGTTTTCTGTCAGTAGCACTTGTGTAGTCAGCATCTGTATTGTCTGTATCATAATATAGTGCCTGTTGCTTTCCAGCTTCAAAATTATAGTCCTTCCAAGTCTTATCTCCATTTACACCCTCTAAAAATACACACTCGTATCTATGAGGTAAACATAAATACCCGCCTTCAGAAATGTATTGTTGGTTATCTTTCAACAAACCTAAATTCATTACTGCATCATCTAACTCATCAGTATCTGAAGTAGATAAATCCTCAAACAAAGTTACTCCAACTGTCGGTGCTGCAGTATCAAGATCAACTAAATTCCAAGCCCATAAATAATTATTTTGGTCTTCATCCAAATATTCATCCCCATCAGTGTATGTTTGTACAGCTTGTCCAGAATTACCTTGAACAACTAATAATGCTCTATCATTTGCATCATTGTCGCTGTTGAAAGCATCGTCTACATAAATTTCACAGCCATTTACTCTAGCTCTATTATTTGTATCAATACTATCTTGTACACCAGAAACATCTAACAAAGCTGCGTCATCTGAAACACCTAATAATGTTACAGTCTTACCACTACAAACTCCAGAAACACTATCTCCATTTTTCAAAGCATATTTATCACCTGCAAATGCAGTAATACTATTAGCATCTGCACCTGTAACTACAAGGTTCTGTCCTAAAAATGGTAAAGTCACAGCATCTGTAGCAGTACTATCATTAATGAAATTTCCTGCGTCCAGAACATCATCAAAGACCAAATTATAAGCCATATCATCTTGTCCAAAAGTTAGAACAACCTTATCACCAAAGTCTTCTTCATTTAGATCTAATGCAGTACTTAATACTCCAGATCCAACAACAAGCTCTTCATGATAGTCATAATCTTTATCAGTAGTAATATCTATAGACACTTGCCCATCTACTAAACCAATTCCATCAGTTTCATCCATAGTTCCAAAGTCAGCAGCTAATGTATCACCAACAGCAACGTCTTTTCTTCTTCCAGAATCAAGTTGAGCAAGTGTTAATACTCCTAAACTTGAAACTGCACTTGTGCCCACTGAGCCACCAATGCCAACAATTACATCATTAACAGCGTCCATATCGCTACCTATATCACCATAAACAACTGCTGTTTGTGCAGCATTTTTATTAAATGGAGAAGGTAAATCGCCTAAACCAGCTGCTAAAGCTCCGCTAACAGTTACCCCAACTAATGCTAAGCTGGTACCAACTGCAGCAACTTTCTTTAATATTTTCCTAAATGCAAACTTTTCTTGCATATTTGAACACCTCCAAGTGTTAATTATTATTTATTTTTTAGCCATCGTCTAATTGCATCTTAAGACAATGCCTAAAGCTATCCCCTCAAAACCTTTTATAAAGATATGTATACTCAAGTAGATATGATCTTGCCATTACCCAAAATTCAGGGGTTATAAGCCTTAATAACAAAAAATCCTCAAAAATCCTCAAAAACACGTCACCACTATAACATTACAACTCAACAAACTCTGAAAAATGCAGTATAATGGTCTCTTTCAGGAGTTATAAGCGTAGTATAGGTTAAAAGCCCAACTTTACACTGATCTAAAATAAATTTAACATCTCCACTTTTATTAACCCAAACAGAGTAATTATTATACTTTTTCTCACCAACTAAACTAATTATATCCTCTGTTTGCAATTTAACATACTCACATGCATCTTGTTCACAAACTCGCAAATCATTGTAGCAATCAATAATAGCATCCTGAATCTTAATAGGAGAATTATCACAAACCTTAATATTAAAAATAGCACCCATTAAATTAGTAACATATGCATTTTCAACAGTAGTATCTGCTTTTACAGGATCAGTTTTAAAAACTACAAACTTTACGTAAAACAATAAACCTATAGATAAGATTACTACAACAATAACTAAACCAATCATCTCTATCTGTGCAGACTTACTAAGATTCTTTGGTTTATCAAGATTTTTTTGGGAAAGAAAATTATGTTTCATAATTCATTAACTCTACTTGTATCCTCCTTCTTTAT
>CAYJSR010000030.1:5656-9142 GCA_964373095.1 Candidatus Woesearchaeota archaeon | reverse complement strand
CGAAAAATTGAACTGTAGATTTAGCGCCAGGTAGAAGTAAGATTTTTGTTTTAATTGCGCCTAGACGTTAAATTAACAATACATGAAAAGACTTAAAAGATTAGAGATTTCTAAGTTTATATGCAAATTAGTTTTTTTGAGGAATTCCCAAATAAGAAAAACTTAGAAAAATTAGATTTAATAAAATTCCCAGTTAAAATATACCTAGCAGAATATTCTATAGTGGGTTACAAACAATATAAAAAAGAATTACAAGGTAAATATAAAAATCTTAAAGAAGTTATTTGGTGGCCAATATTAAATGTAAATGAAGGATATTGGTTAAGTCCTTGGACAAAAAGGAGGGCATTATTAAGATTATTTCATTATTTATTAAACGAATCAATTTCAATTTTATGGGATGCAGAATTACCAAAAGAAAGAAAATTAATTTTTACACAATTTTTTAAACATTTTAAAAATAAAAAATTAATAAAAGCTTTTTTCAATAAATATAAGGGAGAAATTTACACGGCAGAATATTTAGCAGAAAGCAAATTTTTAGATTTTAATTGTTTAAACTTTAATCCTAATAACTATAATAATGTAAAGAAAGTAAAGATGTTCTACACTTCAATGCATTCTTGGTTAACAGCAGATAGAATAAAAGACCAAATTAAGACTCTTCAAAATAAATATGGCGATAAAATAATTATAGGCTTGGGTGTTTTAAGTTTAGGTATAAATAAAAGTGAAAACTTAATATCTCCAGTACAGTTAGAAAGAGACTTAATAATATGTAAAGATTTAAACGTAAAAGAAGTTATTATTTATCAACTAAATGGATTAAATAAAGATTATATTAAAGTAATAAATAAATTTACTTAGAAGATTTTCAAAAATTTCTTCAATAATATGAATCAAACAAAGAAAAAACATTTAAAGCTTACTTAGGGTTAGCAGCCTTATAATCTAAGTCTAAAATTAAATGTGTATCACGAATAGAAAATCCTAGTTTATTAAATAATTTTATAGAAGAGAGATTATCTTTTTGTGTATGTGCAAATTTCAAATTAATACTTGAATTATCGAATGCTTTGACAACTTCATTAACTAGATTATTAGCAATTCCAAGTCTTCTAAATTTAGTTCTAACAGCAAGCTTAGAAATATGACCAGTGAATGCGCCATCATGAGCACCAAATATATTTCCAGCTAATCTTCCATCAATTTCTGCCACAAAACAAAAACCTTTATTTCTATTTAAAAATTTATTAAAGTTAATTTCATTAAAATTTATGTTCAGTAATCCAGTCTCATCTAACAATTTATATATTCCAGAATAATCATTAAGATTTGTCTCTCGTATAACAATATTCATTTTAATCCTTTGGCAAATTCTTTTATTTTATCAAGTAAACTTTTCTTCTCTTCAGTTTTTTTCAAACTTTCAAGTAATTTTTTCTGTTCTTTACTTAAATGTTTTGGGGTAACAACATCAATAATAATATAAAGATCTCCTTTTCCATAACCATCTAAATAAGGAACCCCTTTGCCGCTTAATCTAAAATTAGTTCCGTTTTGAGTCCCACTAGGGATTTTTATATTAACTTCTTTTTCCAAAGTAGGAACTTTAATTTCATCACCTAAAGCAGCCTGACTAAAACTTATTGGTAAATGTAATTGTAAATCATTTCCTTCTCTTGTAAATATGTCACTATTTCTAACTTGTAATATCACATAAAGATCTCCAGCAGCACTGCCTCTTAATCCAGCTTCTCCAGCTTTAGAAACTCTTAGCTTAGAACCATTATCAACACCGGCAGGGATATTTACTTTAATTTTTTTAGTTTTATTTAATCTTCCAGTACCATTACATTCATTACATTTATGTTTTATAATCTTACCCTCACCATTACAATCATCACAACCACCAACTTGAGTAAAAATTCCAAGAGGCGTTCTTCTATTGATTCTAACTTGTCCCGTTCCCCTACAAGTATCACAAACATTTATTTTACCATCTTTGCTTCCACTGCCTTCACATTTATCACAAGTATCTAAAATATTTATTCCGATTTCTTTAGTACAACCAAAAATTGCTTCTTCAAAATTTATTTGTAACTCATAAGCCAA
The DNA here is from genome assembly GCA_964373095.1 of Candidatus Woesearchaeota archaeon. Taxonomy (GTDB): domain Archaea; phylum Nanobdellota; class Nanobdellia; order SCGC-AAA011-G17; family GW2011-AR18; genus CAYJSR01. Next base: position 7,027 of record CAYJSR010000030.1, on the reverse strand, counting down.
ATCCCTTCCTTTTTTAGTTCTTCTATTGCTTCCCCCACCAAAGAACATATTAAACACATCATCGCCGCCAAACATATCTCCAAATATATCATTAATATTAAAACCTCTGAAAATATCTTCCTGGCTGTATTTCTGATGAAAGTCTGTAGAACCAAATTGATCATATTGCGCCTTTTTAGATTCATCGCCTAAAACTGCATAAGCTTCTGAAATTTTCTTAAACTTATCAGTGGCATTAGCTTCTTTGTTTATATCTGGATGATATTTTTTAGCTAAGTCTCTATAAGCCTTTTTAATTTCATCTTTAGAAGAATTTTTATTTACACCTAAAGTTTGATAATAATCATCACTCATCTTTCACATCCTCTAAAGCTTGCCCATATTCAGAATCAGCTTTAATTTTAGCCTCATCTAATCTTGAGTAGAAATCATCATATGTTAAACCTTTCGGAATTAAATTTACTTCTTTATTGCCTAAAATAAATTTAAGAGCATAAAATAATCTTGAATCAATATTTATAATAAAAGAAACTAAAAGAGCTTCTTGTATCATCTTCATTTTCTCTTGAATCCAAGGCTCTTTTTCATGAATCATAATTAAAAAAATAAAAAATTAGTCGTCCACAATTTCTGCATCAACAGCATCAGATTTCTTTCCAGCCTTATTGCCATTGCCTTTAATTTCTCCATCTTTTGCTTCTTTTTCCTGCTTCATTGCTTCTTGATACATTTTTGTAGATGCTTCATGGATTTTTTTATTTATTTCATCCATCTTTATTTTTAGTTGTACAGTATTATTATTTTTTATCAAATCTTTAAGTTCATTTTTATCTTTTTCTATATCAGCAACTTGTTCTTTGCTCATTTTAGAACCAAAGTCTTTGATTGTTTTATCAATAGTGTAAACTAAAGCTTCAGATTGATTTTTAGTTTCTATTTCTTCTTTCTTCTGTTTATCTATTTCAGCAAATTCTTCAGCTTCTTTCTTCATTCTCTCAATTTCATTTTTATCTAATTTTTGAGCTCCAGAGATTTTAATGCTCTGTTCTTTTCCAGTTGCAATATCTTTAGCGCCAACATGCAAGATTCCATTTGCATCAATGTCAAAAGTTACTTCAATTTGAGGAACTCCTCTTGGAGACGGAGGCACACCAACTAAATCAAATCTTCCCAAACTTTTATTATCACTAGCCATCTCACGTTCACCTTGCAATACATGTATAGTTACAGCAGTTTGATTGTCTTCTGCAGTACTAAATATTTGGCTTCTCTTAGTTGGAACAGTAGTATTTCTATTAATTATTTGTGTTCTTACTCCACCCAAAGTTTCAATGCCAAGTGTCAGTGGAGTTACATCTAACAATAAAATAT
>CAYJSR010000030.1:0-5646 GCA_964373095.1 Candidatus Woesearchaeota archaeon | reverse complement strand
CTAAAATATCTTTAACTTCTCCAGCTAAAACTCCACCCTGAACTGCTGCACCCATTGCAACACATTCCATTGGATCTAATCCTCTTTCAGCCTTCTTACCAAGAATACTATCAACAAAGTTTCTTACAATTGGCATTCTTGTTGGACCACCAACTAAAATAACTTTATGAATTTCTTCTGGTTTTAATTTAGCATCTTTCAAAGCCTGTAATACTGGTTTTTTACATCTTTGTACGATAGGATCTAATAACTCTTCTAATTTAGCCCTTGTAAATTTCATTTGTAAGTTATCTGATTCATGTATGAATGGTAAATTAATTTCAGTTTCCATAGTTGTACTTAATTCAATCTTAGCTCTTTCTGCAGCCTCTCTAATTCTTTGAACTGCAGTTTTATCTTCATTAATATCAAATCCAGTTTGTTTTTCAAATTCTTTTATTATAAAGTTCATTAATGTAACATCCATATCAGTTCCACCTAATTGTGTATCTCCTGATGTAGATTTAACTTCAAATATACCCCCGCCAAAATCCATGATAGTTACATCTAAAGTACCACCACCTAAATCAAAAACTAAAATTTTAGCTTCTTGATCTGCTTTATCTAAACCATAAGCTAAAGATGCAGCTGTTGGTTCATTAACAATTCTAACAACTTCTAATCCAGCAATTTGTCCAGCATCTTTAGTAGCCTGTCTTTGATTATCATCAAAATAAGCTGGAACAGTAATAACTGCTTTTTCAACTTTATCTCCTAAGAACTCTTCAGCATCTTTCTTTATCTTTTGTAAAATAAAAGCAGAAATTTGTTGTGGTGTATATTCTTTTCCCAATATTTTGTATTTGAAATCAGTTCCCATCTTTCTTTTTGCACCTAAAATTGTGCCTTCAGGATTTGAAACTGCTTGTCTTCTAGCTGATTCACCAACTAATACTTGTCCATCTTTTGTAAAAGCAACAACACTTGGAAATGCTTTGCCATATAAACTTGTACCTTCTGCACTTGGAACTATAACAGGTCTTCCTGCTTGCAAAACAGAAGCTGCACTATTAGATGTTCCCAAATCTATTCCTATAATTTTGCTCATTTTATTTTCCTCCTAAACTCCCTCTAATTTTTTTCTTCTTGCTATACATTTATGTTTAACATAATCTCCTTCATAATAGAATAATCTTCTACATAAAGGACATTCATACGGATTTCCTAAATCATTTGAATTTACTATAGTTACACTCATTTTTCCCTCCCCTAATTATACATTTCTCCCCTTGAATGTGACACCAAAGACTTAGTAATTTTAGATAAATAAGAGTTTTCTCTAGGTGAATAATCATTAGGAGAATATGTATTTGATTCTCTAAGAGCATAACTTGCCCCGCCAGATTCACTTTCCTTACTTTCTAATTGACACATTTTATTACCTCATTAAATCCTCTATTGTTCCAGAATCCTCCACTAATAATTTATTAATAATTGGTTTAGTTCTAGGACTACCAATTAAATAATGTGGTTCTGTATCTCCATGCTCTGCACTTAAAGGATGCAATTCATGTACAACCTCATAAGCTCTTGCAAGTGGACCATCACTTTTATATTCATTATATCCATTTGTCATATTTATTTTCCTCCGGATTTGCTGATTCTAACTTTACTTGGTCTTAAAACTTTATCTTTGAGCATATACCCTCTTTGTAATTCTTCAACTACAACATCATCTTTCTTTCCACTTACTACATCAATAACGTCATGCTTGGAAGGATCTAATTGATTTCCAATAGCATTTATCATAGTTACACCCTCTTCTTGTAATATTTTATGAAATTGTTTGTAAATCATTTCAATTCCAGTAACAAATTGATTATTTTGTTCTCTCGCTAATTGAACTGCTTTATCAAAATCATCAACTATACTCAATAATTTTGTAATCAACTTATGATTAGCATATAGAGTAGATTCTTCTTTATTCTTCTCAACTCTTTTTATATAATTTTCAAAGTCAGCTTGAAGTCTTTTTAGTGTATTTGTGTATTGTTCTATTGTACTTTGCTGTTCTTCAAGTCTTTTTTGAAATTCTTCTTGAGTTTTATCTGTCATTATATAATCCTTGTTGACTTAAGATCAACTAATACATGGTAAGACCAACATATATATAAACTTTACTAACAATAATTCTATTTATGATTGAGAAAATAATGCGTTTAACAATCATCAGATTGAGAAAACCAGCTGAAAAGGATATAAATAGCGATTTACAGTGGTTATCGGAGAGTTTAGGTTTATTTAATGAAAGGGACAAAGAAAAATCTTGTTTTAGGGTATTTTTAGCGCTTATCAAAGCTAGAAGAAGCAGAAAAGCCCTAAGTAGTGACGAACTAGCTTTAAGATCCAATTTAACAAGGGCAACAGTAATTCATCATCTCCACAAATTACAAGAATCAGGTTTAATAGTAACCATTGAAAATAAATATGTTCTTAGAGTAGATAATTTAGAAGATTTAATCTCAGAACTTAAAAAGGATTTGATAAGAACTTTCGAAGATTTACAAACTATAGCAAAAGACTTAGATGAAGAATTAGGCTTGATAAAAAGGAATAAAATCAAATCTTCCACAATAACTCAAGAATAAAATGGATGAATTAAGAATAACTCCAAGAGAACTAAAAAAGAAATTAGATTCTAAAGAGAATATTTTTCTAATAGATGTAAGAACTACAGAAGAAAATAAAATTGCCAAAATAAATAATTCAAAGTTAATACCACTAACAGAATTACAAAATAACTTAAATAAGATTCCTAAAGATAAAGAGATAATAGTTTATTGTCATCATGGAAATAGAAGTTTAACTGCAACAAAATTATTAAAAGAAAAAGGATTTAATGTTAAAAGTTTAGTAGGCGGTATTGATGTTTGGTCTAGATTTATTGATAAATCAATTCCACAATATTAAAAAAGACCACAGAAAGCTTTAAAAACAATAACCAAGTTCTAATTCTTAGGCGGCCATAGCAGCCTGGTTCCATCCGATCCCATATGTTTGTAAAAACAGGGTTGTTCGAACTCGGAAATTAAGCAGGCTCACGTTCCGTACTGTACTGCGCTCAGCGCGGGAACTACGGTTAGCTGCCACCTTTATCTTCTCTAAAAATCTTTCAATCTTAATGTTTTTATATTCAAACAATTCTAAATAATCAATGAAAAGATTAAATAAATCAAAATTAAGAGAATTAGCTTTAGAAAAAATAAAAATACTTTTCAAACAAGCAAAAGAGAATCCAGAAAAAGCAAATGATATTGTAAGAAAAGCAAGAAGAATAGGAATGAAAGTAAATCTACCAATACCCAAAGATCTAAAAAGAAAATATTGTAAACATTGCAATAATTATTTTAAATCAGGAAATTATAGAGTAAGAACAAGAAATAAAATGGTTGTTTATTATTGTTTAAACTGTAAGAGATACATGAAATTTATAATTAAATAAAGTTTATAAATAAAAATAACCTTAAATAAATTAAGTTTGAATGTAAAATGGTTCCACGACAATATGAATTAACAGATGGAGTTTGGGATTGTATTATAACCACGGGTAGAGATGATTGTTCCAATTTAGAGTTAAGAACAAAAAATATATCAGGATTTTATATAACTATAAATATAAGGGAATTTTTACATCGTACTGATGCTTGTGTGGATTTATATGCAAGAGCACCAAACGGATTAAGGATACATCCGCACAAGGTTTATTTTCACAATCCAGATCAAAGTAGAACAGTAATTTATGATGCTGCAAAATATGCAGGAAAGATAAGACAAGAGATAGGAGAGAACCCACTCGCCTATTTTAAAAAAGCAATGTTAAATTAAAACCATTTAAAACCAAAAGCTCTTAATCCTCTGTTTTGTTGTCTAATATTAAACTGATCTTTAATGATATTTCTCCACTCATTTTTAATCCATCTTCTTTCTAGTTTTAATGAATCTGTAAATCCTCTTTTCTTCAAATCTTTGTTAACAATTCCACCTTTATGTGGATGTGAATACAATTTTGGTAAAGGGCTATTAAAACCATGGGAATAATGAACTAATTCATGAGCAATAGTTAATTCAATTATATATTCTGGGATAACTTCATTTTTAAAAAATCCATTAACAACAATCTCACTGTCGCCATTTTTTAATTTTTTAATATGTCCAAATTTATTCTTCCATTTACCTTTGAATCTAACACTAATATTATTTTTTCTCTCAACATCAAGAAAAGCTAACTGCCAGATATAATTCAATTTCTCTTTTAAGAATTTATCATCTCTCATAATATTTAAAGAAAAATAATGATATATAAAATTATCTCCTGGCTTCTCTCCTATAGCTATCTTCGTCATTATGTTGCCAAAGTCTTCTAATCAATTCTATACCTTTTGATTCATCAGGATAAAAACAAGGCTCAAGTTCTAATCTAAATCTATCTCTGTGCGAATGTGTTCTTTTAAATGTAGAGAAACTAGCAAAACCAACATTAGCAACTTCATAAATTGCACTAGCAATACTTCCATAATCTGGTATTGATCCAAAATTAAATGGATTAATTCTATGATATAATCTATCAACACCCATGCCATAATCTCTTGATATTAATAATTGTGTTAATACATCTCGAACATATGAATCTCCATGAACAAGTTTAATCTGTTCTTCATCTAAAACAGATATATCTAAAACTTTACACACTCTTTCAATTCCAGAAGCTTGTATTCTTTTGGCTCTAAAATCAACAAAAATTATTTTACCATTAGACCTAACACAATCAACCATAACAAAAAAGCAAAAGATTGTCTTTTAAAGAATTTATATAATCTAGAATATACATTCAAGCTTTCTTGAATTTAGCTACAATATCTAATAAATCAACATGACTCATAAACAACGCCCTGCAACAATATCTTTCTAAACCTAATTCATCCATAATTTTCTTGGGATCTTCACCTTTAGCAGTTCTCTCCTTGTAATCTTCCCAGAGATGAGCCACAGGTTTTCCACAAGCAAAACAACATATTGGAATTATCATGTTTATTAGGAAAGTATAATCTTTTTAAAGCTTTCGTCAGCGAATGATCTTAACAAATAGCCTCAATATAACTCTTTTATAATAATAACCCTTTCTAATTTTATAATGATAATGTTTTACTACAATATAATAGATTATAACAAAAACAACTAAAAGAAAGATTATCACAAAAAAACTAAAGGTTCTTTTATAAGACCTTATTTTATCATTATCATAACTTAATTTTGACCCTAAATTAGTTTCCGTTTTTGATTTTTGGTTTATGTCCTCAATATTCCATGAGTTTATAGTAGCAAGTTTTTCATCATTTAATTTCTCTTTAGAATTATTTACTAGATCTACAATAGGTGTTGTTATGTTAGTACTATTATTCCAACTTAAACTTCCACCACCTCCAGAACTAGAACTACTTGAAGTAGATGAACTTGAAGCAGCACTTATCGTATAAGTAAACGTATCTGTAGTATTCACAATACTATCTCCACAAGTAATAAGAACGCTATAACTTCCAATTTCATCAGAAGTGGGAGTATCACTAATTAATCCAGAACTAGAATTAATATCAAATAAACTAGAATTAT
>CAYJSR010000029.1:0-9230 GCA_964373095.1 Candidatus Woesearchaeota archaeon | reverse complement strand
ATTCTCCAGTTTGTTCATCAACTTTAATTTTAATAGAAGGATCTTCCTTAGCAGCAGCTTTTAAAACTTCAACAACTTTAGCTAAGTCTTGTGCTTTTACAGGTTCAATAGCTTTTGTAATTACTGGTTCAAAAATATGTTTTAATTCTTCAAATGGATGTTCTGGTTGTTCAGTAATAGTTTCACCAGCTTCAGTTTTCAACCCTGCTAAAGCTAAAACATTTCCAGAAACAACTTCTTCCATAATTTGTGTTTTTATTCCATTATACATAAAAACTTGTTGAACTCTTTCAAACTTTTTAGCACCATTTAAATAAACCTGCATACCATTCTTAATAGTTCCAGAGAATAATCTTCCAGCTGCAAGTTCTCTTCCAGTTTTAGGATCAATCAATATTCTTGTAACACAAAATCCAATTTTTCCATTCTTATTACAAGTAAGTAAATCTTTTCCTAATTCACTATCTTTTTCACCATGCCAAATTCTAGGAATCCTATAAGCCTGAGCTTGAACTGGATCAGGTAAATGTTTTATTACCATATCTAAAATAACTTCATGTAATGGTGCATTAGCCCAAACCCATTTTTTTCTATCTTCAGGAGACATCTGATACATTTCTAAAATATTTTTAAAAGTAATTCCTTTTTTCTGCATAAATGAAAATGATAAAGCCCAATTTTCTCTTGCGCTACCAAAAGCAACACTTCCTTCTTGAATTCCAACTTTCCATTTTTCTTTAAATTCTGGTTCTGCTATCTGTTCAATAAGTCTATTAAATTCTAAAATTATTTCAGTAAATCTCTTTTGCATTTGTTCTGGAGTAAATAACATTTCATTGATCAATCTATCAACTTTATTCAAAAATAAAACAGGTTTAACTCTTTCTCTTAAAGCTTGTTTTAATACTGTTTCAGTCTGAGGCATTATTCCTTCAGAAGCACAAACTAAAACTATAGTTCCATCAATAGCCCTCATAGCTCTAGTAACATTACCACCAAAATCTACATGTCCTGGAGTATCAATTAAATTAATTAAATATTCTTGACCATTAAAATCATGAATCATGCTTACATTAGCAGAATCAACTGTCATCAATCTTTCTTGTTCATCTGCGTGTTGCCAAGTAGCCATTCCTGCATTTAAATCACCAGCAGATTTTTCACTCATCAAACCGGCAGCAGCTAATAAATTATCAGTCATCGCAGTATTACTGATAAACATTCCTTCTGCAATAAAATTATGATTATCTTCAACAGTAAAATCATACACTACATCTTCATGTCCAAATTCTTTTAAGGAAACTTCACCAAATATTAAGTTCTCATCCAATAGAAACTCCTGTAATATTTTTTGATCATTGTTATAAATCTCTTTTTGAATACTTTTTATAATAATAGATTTACTAAAATCTAAATTAAAATGATGACTTCTATAACAAGTTATTTTATCACCAAGAACAAGATCCTTAGATTGTACTTTTAGAATTTCAGAATTTCTATAAACTAAATATTCATGTTCAGGAGTAGTAGTGATAGAAGCACCATTTCTTAATTTTAATTTAATAGTTGTTCCACCAACCAATTTCCAAGCTAATGAAATTGGCTTAATCTGAATTTGATTTGTATCTTTATTAAAAGAAAATGTATTTAATCCCGATTTAGAAACATCATAAATTATATGTTCACCATCTTTATCTTCAAACAACAATCCATTTTTCTCAGCATAATCAAATATATTCCTAGCATTTGATATAGTTCCATCAGATAATATTAATCTAGAATCCCCAGAAATACATTTTCCATGATGAATATGTGCACTAGTACAAATATTTCTAATATTTTCAGGCTTTCTCATAGCCCTTGCAAATCTTACTACTGGATCTTCAGCCATAGGTCTTGGAGTTTAAGAATGGTATTTAAAGTTTTTGGATTCTTTAACAAAAATTTACTAATTTTATCGATCAAATAATTTATAAGAAAAATTATCATAACGCCATTCTTTTACAGCCTCAGATCCAGCGAGTTCAATTGTATTATTTTCTAATTGTGGTTTTGCTTCATTCAATACAGCTATCCCATCACCAACATTTTTTATAATATTATTTTTTATTACTGGAGAACCAGAAAGTACAACAATACCGGAATGACAATCATAAATATAATTATTCATTATAATAGGACTCCCGCCTTGAACATCTATTCCTTCATGCCCGCATTCATAAAGTTCATTATTATACACTTGAGCAGAGGATTTTCCTAAAGATAATGGACCCCAAAGGGTATTTCTTATTATATTATTTTTAAAAATACTATTTTGTGTTCTCTTATCGCCTAATCCAATTCCATGTCTTGACCACTCAATTATAGAATATTCTATCCTACTCCCATCACCCCAAGGAGTTATACCAACCCAATCAGCAAGTTTAGGATTTTTTGATTCAGAAGTAAACAAAATTCTTTTATTATAAGTACCAACAGCGATAAGTTTACCCAATACAAACAAATCAGAATGAGTTTTTGAATAATTTAATAATCTAGTGGGATCATTATCATTATATCCATCAGCAGCAGTTTCATCTCCTTTTTTCTGATCATCCTGTACAGCAAACTTAACGATAGTTCCAGGAAGTATTGTTAAATCACCAAATATTTTAGTATCTCCTGTGATTGTTATATTATCACTCCAAATTTGATTTTGTAGATAAATTCCAGAACGAGTAGCATTTGCAATTTCTTTTGAAGAAAGAGAACGTATAGTAATAAATGTCCCTAAAATAATTAAGATTAATAAAACAATTAATAAAATTTCTTTCATTACTAACCTCATTTTATAAAATTAAGATATTTTAAGTATTTAAATACAACCTAAATAAGGAGATATTATAAATTTAACTGTATATTAGAGCATACGAAACAATTATAAAGTTTTAAGATACATCCAATCCATTCTAATAACAACAGGAGAAAATAAAATGACAGTAGAAATTAACCACGAAGTAAATGATTTTGATTTAGAAGCTTTTTATAATGAAGAAATTAAAAGAATAAAGTTATCAAAACTTAAAGGTAAATGGGTAGTTTTAGTATTCTATCCAGCAGATTTTACATTTGTATGCCCAACAGAATTAGAAGATTTAGCTGAACATTATTCTGAGTTTCAAGAATTAAATGCAGAAGTATTAAGCATAAGTACAGACACAGTATTTGCACATAAGGCTTGGCATGATAATTCTCCAGCAATTAAAAAAATAAAATATCCGATGTTAGCAGATCCAACAGGCATAGTATGCAAAGAATTTGGAACTTATATTGGAAAAGAGGGATTATCATTACGTGGAAGTTTTATAATAGATCCAGACGGAGTTTTAAAAACAATTGAAATTCACGATAACAGTATAGGAAGAAGCGCAGATGAATTATTAAGAAAGTTACAAGCTGCTAAATTTGTTAGAGAAAATGGAACACAAGTTTGTCCAGCAAATTGGAAGCCAGGTAAAAAAACATTAAAACCTGGATTAGATTTAGTTGGAAAAATATAAGGGAGAACAATATGACATACGAAACAAAAAATTTTGATAATTTATTAGGAACTACTGGATTTAGTGATCAACTATTAAAGAATCATTTTACTTTATATCAGGGGTATGTTACGAATACAAATAAATTAACAGATACATTAGCTACAATAGTTAAAGAAGGAAAAACTGGTACACCAGAATTCGCAGAATTACAACGTAGATTTGGATGGGAATTCAATGGAATGAGATTACATGAATTATATTTTAGCAACATGAAGAATGGGGGTCATAAAATATCTAATGGAGAATTAAAAAAATGTTTAGCATATCTTTTTGGTTCTTATGAAGACTGGGAAAAAGCTTTCAAAGCTGTTGGTGCAATGAGAGGCATAGGTTGGGTTATAATGTATTATGATAAAGAAGCTAAAAAATTGTTTAATATCTGGATAAATGAACATGATGTAGGGCATTTAACAACAGCTGTTCCAATACTAGTTATGGATGTATTTGAACATGCATATATGCTTGATTATGAATTGAAAAAAGTAGATTATATAAATAATTTCATAAACGCAATAGATTGGGAGATAGTTGAAAAGAGATTTAAAGAAGCACAATAAATTTAAACTTCTTATTTCTTTTTATTTTTATGATAAACAAAAATTACTTAAATAATATAAAAAAATTAGAATTCAATAAAAATAAACCTTTTCACCACTTAATATTAAAAGATTTCTTCAAAGAAAAATTAATAGAAAAATTTAGTAATGAATTAAAAAAAGAAAGTTTCTCAAAACAAGAATCAGACTTATTTAGTTTTTCACAAACAAGGGATTTAGAAAAGACAAATAATAAAATTCTAAAGGAATTCTACAATTTTCTTAACTCTAGGGAATTTAAAGAATACTTATTTAAAATAACAAACGTCAAAGCTTTCGGAAAAATTGATTGTTCAGGATTTATCTACAAAAATACAGATTACTTACTACCTCACGACGATAGATTAGAAACAAGAAAGATAGCGTATGTTCTAAACTTAAGTAAAAAATTCACAAGGAAAGATGGTGGATCTTTAGAATTCTTTGAAGAGAATAAAATAATAAAAAATATAATCCCAAATTTTAACACTTTAATAATATTTAAGGTAATAATAAATAAAACATTTCATCAGGTTTCAGAAGTAACTTCAGATAAAGAAAGACTAAGTATAGCAGGATGGTTCAATGATAAATAAAATATATTTTAATAAACAAACAAGAATTAAAATAAAAGAGATATTAGAATTAGAAAGCAGTATTCAATTGCAAGAGTTTTTAGAAAATGCTAGTTACAAAATATTATTAGAAAATATTAAAAAATTAGAATTAGAAAAGAATTACAAACCAGAATTATATTCTAATTCATCTATAAAATATAATATTAAGGATCTAAATAATTTCCTTGAAGAGTTAATGGGTAAGAGAGTAAGATCTTCAAGATTGTTTTGTTTTAAACATAAAGATTATACGATAATCAATGATAACATAAATGAAGAAGAAGGATTTACCATAATTCTAGAACTAACAGAAAAATGGAATAAAAAATATGGAGGTTATACTTCATTTGTTAAAAACAATGAAGAAATTTTTAGATTAAATCCTAAGAAAAATTCTTTAACAATAATAAAAACAAATATAGAAATGAAAAGTTTTGTAAAATATATTAATAATAAGGCTAAGAATAAAAAAAGATATTTCTTAAAAATTAATTTTTAGATCGTTAAGCTCCATTTGTTTGATTTAACCCCAGAAATTTATAATCAACTAAATCACTAGCTACAACTTGTTTTTCTCTAAAATCCGGAGAAACATAATCTAATATAATCCTCCATCTTTGTTTATAAGTAACCATAACCTTCTCACCTTCAGAAACACTATTAACAACACGAGGATCATTAACAGAAAGAACAACACCTTGACCATTATTTAAGATAGCATAAAAAACAGGAAAAGTTATAGAAGCAAAATCTGTAAATAAAGCTTCCTCTAGACCAACTCTAGGAGTTTTTCTTGCAGCAACAGTAAACTCCCCTTTAATAGGATCAGGACTATAAGTTATGGATCTTCTTGTCAAACCTAAATTATGAGCTGCCTTTCTAAGATACTCCGAAACCATAAAGAATGTAAAAATAAGATATTTATAAACTTACCTAGAAGAATCAGCTTGTCTTTCTAATTCTAATTTTTTAGATATAGCTTGACTAGATTGATCTATATTAAAAGCTCTAATTAATTCATCAGCTAAAGCTTTGCTAATAGTAACTTTCTTACCAAAACTTTTAGAATAAGCGCCTTGTGTAAATTGTCTTAAAGCAACATCAATTCTTCTCTGTGGTGCACAATCAACAGCTTGAGGATATCTTGCTCCACCATATTCAATAGCTGTAATTTCTTCTCTTGGTGCTGCATTTTCTAAAGCTTTAACAAATACTTGAACAGGATTTTGTTTAGTTTCTTGTTCTATAATTTTAAAGCATTCTTGCACAACACTGTAAACATGAACTGCTTTTCCAGTAAATGTACCACTAGTTCTATGATGTTTTTTGCCTTTATGACCAGTAACCATTAATTTATTCATTAATCTTTCAACAATATTTGTTTTACTCTTACCAAATCTCTGATTAGCATTTCTACCAAAACTCCTAGGTACTAACATTTGCCTTAAATTTATATATTTTTTTAATCCAGGATCATCGACAACAACATTAGAAACATCCCATTTATTAAATAATTTTAAATTACTCATTTTATCTTCTACCTTTTTCGATTATACCTTTTAATAAAGCATCTAAACTCTGATCATTAACCTTTATTACCTGCCATCTAACACAAGGAATATCTCCCTTAGCTCTTCCCATCTTTCCACCAATACATTCAATTACAACTTCATCATGTTCATTGATAAATCTCTGAGCATTATCTCCAGGAATAAAAACTGTAACTTGTTTTCCATTTTTTAATAATTGTACAACACAAGCTTTTCTCATAGCTGAGTTAGGCTGTTTAGCTTCAATTTGTCTTTTTTCTAAAACTATTCCCTTAGCTTGATGTGCTCCCCTTAATGGATCTGCTTTCTCTCTTAAGTTTAAAGCTCTTTTAATAAACCATTTATTATGCCATCTAGCTTCTTTTCTTCTATTTTTTAGCTTCTTACCAGCCATTAAACCATTAGTTTTATTTCCCATTATTAATCTAGATAAAATCCCCTTTTATAAAGCTTTTCGTTAAGAGGCAATTAAAATATAACTATTACATCGCAAGTAAATTAATAAATAGAAAATCAACTTGAAAACCCAATGGTGGAAGTATATAAATCAGATTTCATAAAGTTGCTGGTGGCAGTTATCATGCAATTGTAGGAAGAGGTATTTACGCAGCAACAGACAAAAAAGCAGCCGCTAGAGAACTTACTAGCCAAATAACTGCTTAAACAAGATGGCAAATTTTTTAGAGAGAAAATTTTTTGAAATTGGACTTACAGATACAATGTTCTTTAGGAGCTTAACAAGAAGGCTTGCTTACATACGTGCTAGAGGAGATCCAGAAAAAGTTCATGAAGTAGCACTCGAATTATTAAACAAATACGAAGATGTTGTACGGAATCTTTCTTATCAATTTAAATTCCCAAAATTAGAAATTAAATTGGGAGAACATACAACTTCACCATTTGGAACAGCTGCAGGACTTGATAAAAATTGTGATGCTATCAATCCTCTATCACACTTATTTGGTTTTCAAGAAGTTGGAACAATAGTTATTAATCCTAGAGAAGGAAACAAAAAGCCAAGAGTTGCTGTTGATAATACTCTAGATGAAATATACAATGCACAAGGTTTTCCTTCAAAAGGGTTACAATATGCAAAAGAAAAACTCAAAGCATATAGGTTGGCTGGAGGTAGAGCCATTATTTTAGCAAGTATATGTGGTATCCCTCTTAGCCCAGATAGACTAGACACAGCTTTTGAAGAAGCTAGAGTTTTACTTAGAGAACTAGATAGTTTAGTAGATGGTTTTGTTTGGAATCCATTCTCTCCAAATACAACAGCACTCACAGCACTCAGAACATCAAGAACATTTGAATTATATGGTAGAACCATAAAAGAAATAACAACATCACGTCCAGCTCTTGTAAAGATGGGTCCTTATGAACAAGAAGATGAAGAAAATTGGTTAAGATTAGTTGAAGGTTGGATGAATGGAGGTGGAGATGGTATAGTTGCTGTTAATACATATATGGTTCCTAAAGAAAAAGTTCCTTCTAGTAGTTGGGGGTACCAATCAGCTGGTAGAAGTGGGAAATATCTCCAAGCATATAGAGATAGAGCAATAAAAGCAACGCGTAGAAAATTCCCCACGTCAACCATTATTGCTACTGGAGGAATAGACTCAGCAGAACAAGCATGGTCTTCATTTACAGCAGGAGCAGATGCATTAGAATGTTACACACCATATACATTCCACGGTTTTGGTCTAGTACAAGAAATTGCAAGAGGATTAGAAAGGAGATTAGTAGAAAATAGTTACAATAATTTAAGAGAATTGTTAAATAAGCAAAATCTAGAAGATGTAGCATAAAGTATTAAACAACTTGAACTTCTTCTTTTGTCAAAAACACAGGCGCTGTTTTTGGAACTTTTGAATATTTTATCTTAAAAGTAAGTCTTTTATTAAGCATCTCTTCAAACAAGAATTTTAATGCATTTAAGTGTACGTTTATTGTATTGTCTGTACTTTCTTTGTCAACATATTTATTAATATAATCCTTTATATCTTTTTTACAGAATTTCATAAAATTTTTTATACAACAAACATAGTTCTTGGACTATAACTCCTTCTAAGCATTTCTCTTTGTAAGTTATATATTATATCCATAAACAAAGTTTTTACTTTTAGATTTTTAATGATTTTGGAAGAATTTCCGGAAATCCTTCGGATTGATTATCATATAGTAATTACAAAAAAATTACTCACGAGGATAACTAATTTATATTAATAAGCGTCTAAAACTTGAAATATTGAATTCTGCGCATATATATAGTTACATTCAATTCTTCACATTCGTTCAGAACTTTTTGTTTTATTTTTAATAATTTTTATTTAGAAACAAAATCCTTAACAGGAGAGTATAACAAGTATTATGTGCAATATTACTCGTTCCGCCCCGATAAGTTTTTAATATAATGCTTCTTCTATTATAATACTATGAAAACAGCTTATGTATTTGGACCAATTCATTTGTTTGGACAGGATTACCTACCAGTCTATAAGCATTTGATGAGTCTTTGTAAAAAACATTTTGATAAAGTCATTGGTACTTATCCCGACTTTTGGGACTCGAAAGAAACACCAAGAGAATTTTATGATAGAACTTATGAAACAATAACTAAGTGCGATCTGTTTATCGGAGAAGTTTCGAGTCCCTCGATGGGCGTAGGTATAGAATTCCAGATGGCTCAAGAGCATAATATCCCATGCATCGCTCTTTGTAAGAAAGGAGTTGAACCATCAATGATGATTACTGGAATTCCTTGTACTAAAAAAATCATTTTCTACAAAGACCTTGATGATTTATCCAATCAATTAGAAGAAGCAATTAAAAAATTTATTTAGAGGGCGGAACTGCGTCATACTGTGCCTACGCTTCGCTTCGGCATTTTTTCTTGCAGAAAAAACA
>CAYJSR010000028.1:0-9452 GCA_964373095.1 Candidatus Woesearchaeota archaeon | reverse complement strand
ACTTTTTTAGATGGTAATGTTATTAGTGGAGAATTTGCATCGTCTGTAAATAGCCGAAGTGGTTACGAATCCAAAGAATGTATTCTTAATCTAGACTCTCTTATATGGCAAAACAAAATCTCAAACGAGGCTTGTTTAGTAGGTCTCCCTTTAACAATAAATGGATTAGAATTATTGATGAATGCTCCTAAAAATGAAGAACATCTTTCTGAAATGAAATCATGCACACATGGTGAATTGTGTTATGAACTTGTTTAATTTCTTTTAAAATGGGGATAGGTTTCTGGATCCATGAAATAGATAGTTATATAAATTAATTATAACAATGATGAACTATGGTAAGAAAGTATACACTCATAATAGAAAGAGATGAAGATAATTGGTTTGTTTCTGAAGTGGTTGAACTTCCTGGTTGTCACACACAAGCAAAGACTATGGATGAACTAATTAAAAGAACGAAAGAAGCAATCAGGGGATATTTAGAAACCGACAAAGGAAAAATAGAAATTTCTGAAGAGTTTATAGGCGTTCAACAAGTAGAGGTGTAGATTTTGGCTAAATTGCCAAGGCTTACTGGGAAAGAGGTTGCTAAAATAGTAGAAAAATTGGGTTTTATTTATGATCACACTACTGGAAGCCATATGATTTATAAACATTCAGATGGAAGAAAGACAACTATACCTCATCATGCTGGTGAAGAAATTGGTCCTGGTCTTTTGAATAAAATTATAAAAAAAGATTTGGGCATATCTAGAGAAGAGTTTATTAAATATTTATGATAATCTTTTAAAATGTGGATAGGTTTCTGGATCCATGAATACTTTTCTTATTTTTATTGTTAAACCTTTTTCTGCTTTTATTATTTCTTCTGAATTTAATATTGCATCACCTATTGCAACTAATTCATTTTTTAATGTCATTATTGCTACTAAGTCATTTTTATTTATGTTATTATTTAATTTTGAAATTCCAGGAATGCTTAAGTTTGCTCCATGACATAAACTATCGACTGCTGAATCTATTATCCAAATCTTTTGTAAATGTGTTACTCCGAATTCTATTGGTTTTAATATTTTTTTTAATTCTGATTCATTTCCTTCGTTGTATAATTGGAAAGCATCTTTTATATCTTGCAATGAATACCATTCATTTTCATTAAATGGTCCTGCTTTTGTTCTTACTAATTGTTGCATATGTGCTTTACTTCCTAGGGCTTTTCCCCAACTATCGCACAATGTTCTTATGTAAGTTCCTGCTTGACAACCAACTTTGAATAAAACATCTTGATCTTTAATTTCTAAAATTTCTAAATAGTAAATTTCTCTTTCTCTGTATTGTCTTTTAACTGCAGATTTTACTGGAGGCATTTGAGTTATTTTCCCAATAAATTCTCTTGAAGTTTTATGTATTTTTGATTGTGTCATTGGAGTATGGATGTGCATTAAACAAATATATTCTTTACCTGCTTTTAGTAATGCTTCTAAAACTTTTGTTGATTTATTTAATGCGCATGGTAGAACACCGGAAACTCCTGGATCTAACGTACCTCCGTGACCAGCTTTATCTATCTTTAATCCTGTTCTTAAATAATCTGCTACTTGATGTGAACTTGGACCATCAGGCTTGTTTAGACAAATTACTGATGATTCTAGAAGTTCTTTTATTGTTTTTTGTTCTGGTCTTTTACCATAACTTTCATTTGTAGTAGATTCTTTCTTAATTAAAATTTCATATTTTATTTTTTCAAAAGGGAGTTTGTTCATTTTTCACCTCCTTATTGAAGTTTTTGATTATATTTAAATAAGAATCGTACTCTTCTTTCATTGGTTTAATGAGATTCTCTAACTTTTTTATATTATTTAAGAATTCTTCTCCTTCGGGTGTTATTTTTATCATTTTATTGTATATTAATATAAATCTTTTATATTTATCCTTATTTAATGTATTTAATATTGAGTCTAATTTGTGACTCATTTCTTTCTTAACTAAAATTTTATTTTCTAGTTGTTTAAAAAGTAATTTCATATTTTTAAGAAATAAACTAACTATTATTTAAAGAATTACTTTTTTCCTGTAGAACCAACAACTCTTCCACGTTTTGCTTTATCTTCTATTCCTTTTTCTCCTTGCTTTAGTTTATCATTTGGAGTTCCAGGCTGAGTTGGGTGATGTTCTTTCTTTTCTCTAGATTGTTCTTCTTTTTTTAGTTCTTGATTTAATTCTTTTTCTTGTTCTTTTGTAGGTTTGTGAGCTTCAGCTTTCTCTGTGTCATGAGATTCATGATTGTGGTCTTTGTGATCGTCTTTCTTTGACTTTTCTTCTTCTTTTGGTTTTGCTTTTACAAATTCAAATTCAGGAAGTTCGACATAAGCAACTTTATCTTCTACTATAACTTTAACTTTAATTTTTGTAGGAGGGTTTCTCTTTCCCCTACTCCAAATAGCATGATTAAGATTAGAACCTATATTTACAACTTTTACTTTTAAGTGTCTAGTTATAAATTCTTTTACAGTTGTAACTGCTTTCTTTGTTCTCCTATATTTTGGTTTCTTTAAAAATTCTTTTCTTAAAGGTATTGTGAATAATTTTTCGTCTGCCATGTTTATGCTTTTGTTTTTGTTCTACGCCAACTTCTTTTTTTATGTGTATAACTTGAAGGATGAATTTTTCTTAATCCTTTGTTTATTTTAGGAATTATCCAAAGTGGTGCCCACTTAGTGTGTTTTCCATGTTTTGCTAAACGTAATTTTTTCGCTTTCGGCTTGTATCTTGCCATTGTTTATTTCCATGTAATCTTTGTTTCTTTTTTCTCTGGTTCTAATCTCATCAACAATTGTTTGTATTGCTGATCTGATATTATTTCTTTTATCTTGTTTTCTGAACCTAGCTGTGCGATAAACGCAATTGACTGCAAAGCTTTTTCAGGATGAGCATGTTTTAATGTACTGTATCTTAATATTGCTTCTGTGCTCATAAATTTCTTTGCTAGGTTCTCTATTTCTAATATCTTTTCCTGAATCTTTCTCTTTTCTTCAACCTCAGTTTGGTTGTTCATATTTAATTATTACTGCATTTTTGTCTACTAATGACTTACCTTTTGGAGTTATTATCCTTCCTTTATGAACTCCGTCTTTTTTGTAAATTGTAAGCCCTGCTTTGTCTAATTGTTGCATAATACTTCTAATTATTTTACCTGAAGCTCTTACAAATCTCTCTGGATTGTGACCACGTCTTTGTTTAGAACCATATTTAGTTCTTAATTTTGAAACTCCTATTGGTCCTCTTTTGTAAATTGTAACTAATAATGCTGCTGCTCTAACATAATACCAATTTTGATCTACTGGTGGTCTTTCTTTAGCTGGACCAGTTTTAACAAATAAAGCCCATTCTGGAGCTTTTATTATGGTTTGTAAGATAGTACTAAGTTTTTCTATCGATTCTTGTATGTCTGCTTCGTATATTTTTCCCATTTTTATTGCTCCTTACGGAGTAAGTGGGTTTTTTAAACCCTTTTAGATTTTAATATTCGTGGTATTAATGGTTGCTTTAAAAAGGTTTCTATAACTTTGTTTGTGATGTTTTGCTATAGATATTCTTTTAAATTGCACTTTTGTTTTAATTAGCATGGGATTTTTAGATTCGATCAAAGGAAAGTTAGGTTCTTCGAAGAAAATTAGAAGAGAAGAAGAATTAAATGGATATTTGAAAGCTTGCAGGGATAATTTAAAATTGTCTTCTGATTCTATTTCTAGATTTTTGGAAAGTGTTAGAGATTTTCAACCTGCAAGAAGACATGAACCACTTTATTATGAAGAAGTTAAAGGAAGATTGGTTCATATGAAACATGAGATGAATAAGGGTTTAATATTCTTAGATGAGAGAATGAAAAATACTATTAATACTTTGGGTTATGTCAAAAATTATGATCAACTTAAGATTATGATTGATAGTTGGATTAAAACAATACAATCTAATGATGAGAAAGTTTATGATATTTTAAGAATCTTGCAAGTTGAAATGTGGTCGCAAGAGAAAATTAAAAGAGGGTTTCCTATTCCTACTAGTAAAGATATGGCTTGTAGCAATTTAATTAATGCTGTTAATTATTTGAAAGATTCTAAAATACATTTGGAAACTTATATTACTGCTAGTACTACTGTTGATCAATGATTATTTTTTAATATTATAACGTTACTTCTTCCTTTCTTTATTTTTTCTATTCTATTCTTAGATTCTAGTTCTGTTAAAATTAAACTTATTTTTGCTTCTGAGAATGGGAATTGTTTTCTTAATTCTTTTTGAGTTGTCCTTCCTTCTTGTTTTTTTATAAAATTTAAAATCTTCTCTGATAGATCTAATTCTTCTGTTGTTTCTTCTTTTGATTTTTTCTTTATTTGATGTAATGCAAAAAATAAAGCTATAAATATAATTATACTTAGAATTACAAGACGAATATTTGATATTGATTCTTCTTCAAAATTAGCTTCTGGAGTTATTTCTGAACCATTTATTATAATTGATTCTTCTTCTACATTTATGAATCCTATTAAATCAATATTATAATCTCCTTCCTTGTTTACTATTATATTCTCTGATGTAATTAATTCATTTTTTATTGTTTTGGCAGTTATTGTGTAATTTCCATTATTGACTGTAAATTCATAATTTCCATTGTTTGTTATTTGTTTTTGTGTTGGTTCAGTGTTTATTTCTATTATTGATTTGCTTATTTTATTCAAAGAAAAATCATAAACTGTACCGTGAATTGTTGCTGCTGAGACTATTGGAGTTATTAATGCTAAAACAAATATAATGCTAATTAAGTTTTTCATAGCTCTTTTTATTCTAAAGTAGCTTAAATAATTTTCCTAAAGTAAAAATAAGACTGAATAAAGCTTTTTAAAGTTTTAATTAGATTAATAAAGCTTGTAATTAAGTATTCTGAAAGTACGTTTATATAGTAAGAACTTAACTTAACTTTATCAAAAAATATTATGGAGGAAAGAATGAAAAAACTAATATCAATATTGATTATTTCATTGTTTTTAGTAAGCATTCTGCCTATTGCTTTTGCTAATGGTCGTGAAAGAATCGAAAAAAATGTTGTAGAAGGTGTAGCTAAAGAATTAAAAGAAGAAAATAGAGTATTAAAACGAGAGAACAAAATAGCTAAAGAAGGAATAAGAAAAGAATTTAAAGAGAAGATTGAAGATTTGAGGAATGCAACTAAGGAATCAAGAGATGAACTTAGAAATTCAAGAAAAGAACTTTCTGATTGCAGACAAAATAAAACTGATAACTGCAGAAATTTAAATATTGCAGTAAGACAAAACTATAAAGTTTATTTGAGTAATGAAGCAGATAGGGTATTAGCTTTAATCGATAGGGCTATTGCTAAAGTAGATAACTCAACTTTAAGTGAAGAACAAAAAGCTAATTTGAATGATCTTTTAGCTAATAACAAAGATGTTGTTGATGCTGTTAAAGTTAAACTTGTGGCTTTAGAGGATAATGCATCTAAAGAAGATTACAAATCTATTTCAATGGAACTAAAAAAGGCCTGGACAAATTCTAACAAGGCTTTGAAATATGGTGGTTCAATACTTTTAGGAAATAGATATGGCTTTGTTATTAAAAAAGCAGAACATCTCCAAACTAGATTAAATAAAGTTCTTGATAAATTTAGATCACAAGGTAATGATGTTTCTACTTTGAGTGCTAGTGTGGAAGAATTTAATTCATATATTGAATTAGCTAAGAAAGATGTTGATCAAGCTAAAGAACTTTTGAAATCTGTTGTTGTTGATGGAAGTGTAAAGGAAGAAAAATCAGAGCTTCAGCAAGCACGTGATTTATATAAAAAAGCACAAGATGAACTAAGACAAGCACATAATATCCTTAAGGAAATAGTTAAAAATATAAAAGAACAGAAGGATGGAAATAGTGTATTAGAATCAACTAAAGAAGATTTTAATGTTGATGAAGGTTTAGAAAGATGAATAAGAAAATTGTTGCAGTAATTTTTACACTTTTAGTTTTGGCTTTAGTTGTTGCTGGATGTAATAAAAGTGTAAATGGAGAAGAGACATCTAAAAGTAGTGGAGATAGCTTGGATTCCTTTGGCAATGAATTGGATCAGATAAATGATTCAGATCTTGCAACTGATGATCTAGGAAGCTTTGATGATGACACTACAATAGATGATCTTTAATTTTTTATTCTTTTTCTTTTACAGAAACAATAATTGATTGTGTTTCATATTCTGCATTGTCTCTTTTTACAACTATTGAGAATGAATAACTTGTTCCTGGAGGTAATCCTTTAGGAAGTCTTACTTCTATTGGTGCTGTCTTTTTTTCACCAACTTTTATTTTTCCTGGTTGTGAGATTTTAAACCATGAAGAGTTTCCTTTATCGTCTGTTGGTTGGAATTCTACTGTGAAACTATTTCCTTCTGGATTTACAATGGTATTGAAATTTCGTATTGCAACTAATCTTGTTAAAGTTTTTCCAGGATCTGCTACCCAATTTAAACCACCACTAACGTAAATAAGATCTGAAGAACCCATTCTTTGTTGAATTTCTTTTTCAGCTGAAGAAAAAAGATAGTTATTACTTATAACTTTATTATAAGGTATGCCAATACAAGAGGTAGACCATCCTCCATCACTAATAACTAATTGATAAAGTCCCCATTGTTTTACACCTAAACATGAACATGTTTGTCTTTCTCCACCCCAGGAACTGGACATGTCGCAAGTAAGAAGAACACTAGAACCAATGGCGATGACGTAGAGAAGGACGATTGTTCCAGTTGCTAAATAACCCATTCTTTTATTATTCTCTTTAATTGCTATGAAAAGAGTAATGATATAAAATATAATAAATGGAGGTACTAACCAAGACCAAGCAAATAATGATAATATAAAAAATAAAAATCCTCCAAGAATTAAATAAGAAATAAAACTAAAAATCTTTTTTAAATTCATGGCGATTTTTTTATCCTTCTTTTATTCTTTTTCTTTTACAGAAACAATAATTGATTGTGTTTCATAGTCTATATTGTCTCTTTTTACAACTATTGAGAATGAATAACTTGTTCCTGGAGGTAATCCTTTAGGAAGTCTTACTTCTATCGGTGCTGTCTTTCTTTCACCAACTTTTATTTTTCCCGGTTGTGAGATTTTAAACCATGAAGAGTTTCCTGTACCGTCTGTTGGTTGGAATTCTACTGTGAAACTATTTCCTTCTGGATTTACAGTGGTATCGAAATTCTGTATTGCAACTAATCTTATTAAAGTTTTTCCAGGATCTGCCACCCAATTTAAACCACCACTAACATAAATAAGATCTGAAGAACCCATTCTTACTTGCATTTCTTTTTCAGCTGTTGCAAATGCTTCACGTGCTAACTTCTCAGTATCTCTAAATATTGTATTGACGAATACTAAACCTAAAATTAATAATGTAACTCCTAGAACTATTATAATTATGGTGTTCATAGACATTTCTATTGCACCTTTTTTTGATTTCATTATTGTTTATGGGTTATAGTTTGTATTTAAACTTTTTGCAAGCTTTAATTTGAGTTAAAATAGAATTTTTTGTATATTTATTAATAATTTAAATTTTATTTCTTTATTTTGTCTTAGGATATTAGTTAAAATAATATGGGGCGAGAGGGATTTGAACCTTATTGCTAATTAACAATTCCTGTTAATCAGTCCCAACAACACGCGCTTCAGGCGTGTACTCTCTTTCCCTTACCTGTTATAGGTAATCCAGGTTGAGCTATCGCCCCAATACATTTTAGGCTTTATCTAATATTCTTAAAGCTTTTGTATACTATAAACTATAATGCAAAACTTTTAATAATCTCTTCTTAATGTTAAATCTTATGGAACTAACTAATATTTATGATTATAAGATAGTTGAAAAGAAACTGAGAGAATTTTGGGATTCTAATAATATTTATAAATTTAATCTAAAATCTAAAGCTAAGATTTACTCTGTAGATACTCCACCTCCAACTGTTTCTGGAAAAATGCATATTGGTCATGCTTTTAGTTATTCACAACAAGACTTTATTGTTAGATATCATAGAATGAAAGGAGAGAATGTTTTTTATCCATTTGGAACTGATGATAATGGTTTACCTACTGAAAAATTAGTTGAGAAATTGAAAAGTGTAAAATCTATTAAGATGTCAAGACAAGAATTTATTGCTCTTTGTGATAGAACTATAAAAGAAATTAAAACTGATTTTATAAATGATTGGAAAAATATTGGAATGAGCTGTGATTTTTCTAAGACTTATTCTACTATTGATGAACATTCTATAAAAACTTCACAAAAATCTTTTATTGATTTATTTAAGAAAAATTTAGTTTATCAACACGAAGCTCCTACAATGTGGTGCGTACAATGTCAGACTGCTATTGCTCAAGCAGATTTAGAAGATAAAGAATTAGATTCAAGTTTTAATGATGTTAATTTTCAGTTAGAAAATGGGGAAAAAATTACAATAGCTACTACAAGGCCAGAATTATTGGCTGCTTGTGTTTGTATCTTTGTTCATCCTGAAGATAAGAGGTATAAAAAATTAGTTGGTAAAAAAGTTATTGTTCCTTTGTTTAAACAAAAAGTCACTATATTTACTGATGAGTCAGCTAATCCTGAAAAAGGGACTGGAATTCTAATGGTTTGCTCTTATGGTGATAAGTTTGATGTTGAAGCAATAAATAAGAGAAAACTTGAAGCTAGAATTGTTTTTACTAAAGATGGGAAACTAAATAATCTTGCAGGAAAATATGCTGGATTAAATGTTAAAGATGCTAGAAAAGAAATATTAAATGATTTAAAAACTGAGAGATTATTAGTTAATAAAAAATCTATTAAACATACAGTTAATGTCCATGAAAGATGTGGTACTGAAATAGAATTTCTAACTACCAAACAATGGTTTATAAAAATATTAAACAATAAAGAGAAATTTATCGATGCAGGGAAAAAAATAAATTGGTATCCGCAACATATGCAATTAAGATATAAAAATTGGATTGAAGGATTGCAATGGGATTGGTGTATTTCAAGACAAAGACATTTTGGAGTGCCGTTTCCAGTCTGGAGTTGCAAGAAATGTTTTAATATTGTTGTTGCTGATGAAAAAGATTTACCTGTTGATCCCTTAGTTGATAAACCTAAGAAATGTAAATGTGGTTCTAATGAATTTCAAGGTGAGGTGGATGTAATGGATACTTGGGCAACTTCAAGTGTAACCCCACAAATAATACTTAATTGGGCTAAAGATAAAGGTTATGATTCTGATTTTGAAAAAATGCATCCAATGTCATTAAGACCTCAAGCACATGATATAATTAGAACTTGGGCATTTTATACCATTGTAAAAGGAATTTACCATCATGATGAAATACCGTGGAAAGATATTGTAA
>CAYJSR010000027.1:0-9537 GCA_964373095.1 Candidatus Woesearchaeota archaeon | reverse complement strand
AGTTGTTCTAGTAATTTTAATTGCTTTCTTTGCAGGCGGATTTGGAAGCATTGCAAGCAAAGTAAGAGAATTATTTTTCGGTCATGTCTCAGGTGAACTAAAAGATCAAGTAATATCAAAATGTCAAAACTATTGTACTAATGCTCAATCTTCGCCAGCAGGTAGCACCGCACAAAGACAATCCTCTTATTGTAAAGCTTCATTCTCAGTAGATGATGATGGTAATCCAAATACAATACCTGTCAGAATGAATTGTGGTCCTAATTCAGCTCCTCCAACATTAAGCTCCTCAGAAATTAGTAAAGGAATAAAAGCAGGAGGTAATCTTGGTGTGGATTGTGAGGGAATTAATACTTGCATATAAAATGAATAAAAAAGCCAGCTCTCTATCCTTAGAAACAATAATTATAGCAATCTTGGTCTTAATTGTTTTATTCTTAATTGCTTTCTTTGTTTTAAAGTATACTGGTGTTTTTAGTGACACATTTAAAGATCAAGCAAACAATACTATAAATTCAATACCAAATATCACATTACCATAAGTAATAAATACCATTTAATTCTTTGAATAAACTAGAAATGAGAAACAAAAAAGGTGAGGAGATCCTAACAAAGATAATTTTTGATGCAGTCATAGCTCTAATGTTTATAGTTGTAGGTATTTTAATTTGGAAGGCCGTAGCAGGAGTATTACCAAAACAAGAAGCATATTATACTTGTTCAAATGGTGCAATGTGGGAATCAACAAGGGGTTTAAGAGATACACTAGACCAATTAGATTCTGGAGAAGTAACAACAGCAGAATTTCTATCCTATAATAAAAATTGTAAATTAGTAAGTTATAGTTTAGTTCAATCAAGAATTCCAGAAATAGAATATCCAAGAATACAACCAAGAGAACCAATGCTCTGTTTATGTGATATAGATAATTCTTATCTAAAAAGACAAAAAGTTTGCAAGCCATATGACGATTGTTTTAGATTTAAGAATTTTGATCAGATAAACACAGAGCAATTCTCAACAGAAGATTTAAAAGATTATGTTTTACTAAGATTTACAAAAAATGGAAAGATTCTAAATATTGAATCAATAACAAGTCAAAAAGATCCAGAACCAATAACCTATACAAAACAAGAGGCTGATAATCCATTAGATTCAACAGGATTAATAAATAAAATGATTATAGTATTTGATACAAATAAGATAAAATCATTTAATCCAATAGTCAAGCAGAAAATTACAGAATTGATTATTCCAGAAGCAATACCAAACATTCAAGGTTTTACTAATTTTTTTAATATTGACTTAGCATTGCCACCATTACAAGGCCAAAGTCAACAAGATTACTTTAATAATCCAGATGTAATTGCTCCAAATAGAGTAAAAAGAGCATTTTTACAAATTTCAATTCCAAAAGATAAATTAACACTTCTAACAGAATTCCAGAAAAATAATCTAGCTTTGTATTATAAAAAAGAGATGATATGGAAAATAACTCCATTAAATTGTTTAGAAACAGATAAAGAGTTTTTATGTAATGCAAGACTAAATGACTTCTCAAACGAATTTGCAATAAGCACATTAAGACTAGTAGATGCATTTACTTCAGATTCAGAAAAAGAAGCTTCATTATCATTATATATTCAAGAACAATCAATAAAGAATGATATTGACCCATTATTTATAAAATCAATAATTAAAATTGAGACTAATTGGGAAACAAAGTCTGTTGGACCATGTGGTGAAGCAGGATTAACACAATTTATGCCACACACTGCTAAAGGATTTGGTTTAAATATTAAAGAAGAAGTAAATGGTATTAGTATTGCAGAAACAGATAGTTGTAATCCAAATAAACCTTACGCAACAGCACTAAAAACATTAGTAGATCAAACACCAGAAGAACAATTAGCAACATTAGATGACAGATTTGATGATAGAAAAGCAATATCTGCAGCAATTCAATATTTTGTAAGGATCAAAAACGGTTTGTCTAATAAAGGAATTCCAGTAACAAAAGAGAATATGGCTGCAGCATATAATGGTGGATTGGGAGGTGTAAATGGGGACAACAATTACAAAAATCAAGGAATGCAAGTTTATGCTCAAAAATTAGCAAGCACTTACAACAATTTAAGACAGTCCACATTTTATACTGGAGTTGATAAAGTTTGGCCTGTAGATGATCCATTTATTACCTCATGTTATGGTAGTAGAAATATCAATTTGTATGGAGAACAACGAGGAGATTGGCATGACGGCATAGACTTTGGTATATCTGAAGGTACAAATATAAAGGCAGTTGCAGAAGGAACAATTCAATCAATATGCGATGGTGATAAAAATTACAAAGATCCAGATTATAGTGGTAAATGTCATGGTTCAGGAAATAGAATAATAATTTCGCATTCAGATGGAACTTACACAGAATATAATCATTTATCACAAATTTTAGTAACACAAGGATCTTCAGTAATAATGGGTCAAGTAATTGCTAAATCAGGAAATACTGGAGTTTCAACAGGACCACATTTAGATTTCAAAGTTTTTTATACTCCAGACTTTTCTCCAGATATTGAAAAACCAAGTTACAGAAGAGATCCTATAAAATACTTACCACCATTAAATTCATATAAACTTTCAACAGGATCAAAGAACTGTTTAGATTCACCTACACTTATAGCTCTAAAATCACAAGGAGTAAACATACAATTAACATGAATAAAAAAGCTATAAGTACGGCAGCAGATATGTTTTGGAAATTAGCCTTTTTAGTAATGATAATAATTGTATTCATGACATTTGTAACACGAGTTAAAGATAATAATCTTCATGCTTTAAGAGTTGAAGCAAGAGAATATGCATTTACAAGAGATGCAATATTATCTTCACAAAATTCAATAGCTTATAATTTTAAATTAAAAGAAAACATTTCTTTAAGCATAAATCCTGAAAGTTGCCTAGTTGAAACAAAATATATTGGAGATTCAATTCCAATAAGATTTTTATGTGTTAAATCTACAAAAACACTTTTAGAACAACCGAATAATAATATAATTAAGATTGTGAAAAATGAATAAAAAAGGAATACTTGGAATGATAGAACTTGGTGTTTATTTTATTTTTGTAATGATAGTCGCAGCATTCATGGCTACACTATCAATTAGATATCTAAATGAAAAAATAGATACAACAGCCCTGGAAACATTTATGTTAACAAAAACATTGGTAAATTCAGATTCATGTTTGGCTTACAAAGATGATTTAAGAACTTATGAGAATATTATAGACCTAAAAAAAGTTAATTCAATAAGAGTAGCTAATTGTTTCTTAAAACCAACATTAGGATTCATTGTTAATGTCAAAGATTTAAAAGGAACCATTCTAAGTTCAGCTAAGAGTCTAGACGCAAGACAAGAAGCATATCTTCCAGTTTGTAAAGGAACTAAAGGTTATATATGCACAAAAAGAGAAACACCAATATTGTATTACGACAATGGAATCATAAGCCCAGGAACAATAAGTTTAGAGGTGATTAATTTTGTTGGATAAAAAAGCAGAGGATTATGGTTTGTTAATTCATACATTTATAGCAATAATCCTATTAGTTTTAATCTTTATAGTTTTTACATTCTTATTTGGATTTTTAGGAATGGGAAAATCTCCAAACCAGATAATAAGGGCAGAATATTATCAAGATAGTTCAAAAATAATAACTTTAGTAAGTTCGCCAACACAAATACAAGAAAATAATAAAAATTTAACAATAGCAGAATTAATTTCACTAGCAAGTACAGATGAAATCTACAAATCTAAATTAGATATAGAAATAAGTAAATTAATGAAAACATTACCAAAGACAGATAAAATTTATTTTTCTTGGAATTTAAACATTCAAACAAATGACAAGACATTAATTAATATTGGTGAAGAAACAATTGCATCAACAAATTATTCTATGCAGAAAATAAATATTCCAATTAAAAATAAAGAAATTGCCAAAGTAATTTTATACGCAAATTGTTTAGGCTGCAAGGAGGCAGATGTAAATGCAATTGCATAAACTCAATAAAAAAGGATTCTTCCTTCCAGCATTTATTATTTTGACAATATTTGTGTTAGTAACATTAGCCAGCGTAATAAATCAATCTGCATTAAAAAAAGATGATTTAATTGGCATCCAAGCAGTAACAATATCAAAATTAGATGATGAATCAACTAAAATATTATTTTATTTAGATCAAGCAACTAAGATTTCAACAGATGAAGCTTTACAAACTTTAGCAAAAAATGCAGGCTACTCAGAAGGAAGATGTGAAACAACAAAAGACTTAATTGATAAAGATTCATATCCAATAATAAATACCTGTCCAGTATTAAATCCAGAAGAAGAGTTTAAAACACAATTAAAAAAAGATCTGAAAGAATATCTAAAAATATATAATAGTACTTACACAACAATGGATTATAAAAAAATATTTAATATTGATATTTATCAAAAATTAGATTTAATTCCAGAAACAGTTTCACCAGAAATTGGAGATTTTTACAATTATGCCTATACTAAAAAAGTTAAAGAATCAAACATTTTAAACATAGAAAAATTGAGTAATAATCTTATAATTACACTAACAGATTTAGATTTACCAATAGAGAATTCACCACAATCAATAATGACTATTAAACCTAAGACAAAAACAATAACTCCAGATCTTAGTGTATACAAAGACATATATTCATTGATAAAGTCAAATTGTATAAACAAAGAATTTGATGAATGTAAATCAAACATTAATAGAATATTCACAAATGCAATTATTACAAAATCAAATGACCTAATAAAAATACAATTAGAAAGTAATATAGGCACAATTAAGCTTGCATTCAATCCAAAACAGCAAATACCAGAAGTTCAAAACATTAATAAAAACATAGTCTAGACAAACAAAATCTTTTTATATAAACAAACAAGACAAGTTTCATGATTCTGCCATACGATACAATAATAACAAAAATTGTAGATACAACGGGCCTTTCTAAATCAGATATAGAATCTAAAATAAATCAAAAACTAAGAGATTTACAAGATTTGATATCTAAAGAGGGGGCAGCACACATTATAGCCAATGAATTAAACGTAAAACTATTTGACGTTTCTAATAAAACCCTAAAAATAAACCAAGTTCAGGCAGGTTTAAATTCAGTAAACTTAGTGGGTAAAATAGTAACAATTTATGATATAAAAACATTCCAAAAGGAAGCAAGGCAAGGAAGAATAGGTTCTCTTACACTAGGTGATGAAACTGGGACAATAAGAATAGTAATTTGGGATGAAAAATTAATAGATTTAACAAAAGATATGAAACAAGGGGATGTTCTAAAATTAGCAAATGGTTATTCAAAGCAGAATATTAATGGTTTTAAAGAAGTGCATTTAGGAAGTAAATCTCAGATAACAATAAATCCAGAAAATGAGTCTATTGGTGAAGTAAAATTAAATAATACAGCAATTAAGAAACAAATAAGTGAATTAGTTGACGGCGATTTTGTAGAATTGTTTGGTACTATAGTACAAGTTTTTGAACCAAGATATTATAATGCCTGTCCAGCATGTAATAAAAAAGTAATACCACAAGGAGATTTGTTTTCATGTTCAGAGCACGGAAATGTTCTTCCAAAACAAGTTCCAATATTAAATGTTTTCTTTGATGATGGATCAGGGAATATAAGGGCAGTTTTATTTAGAGATCAAGCTGAAAAACTATTAGGCGGTAAAACAAATTTAGAAGAGATAAAAAAAGAGGTACTAGGAAAACAAGTTATTCTCAGAGGCAAAGCAACTAGAAATGAGATGTTTAATAGATCAGAGTTTATGGTTAATCATGTAGAAGAACCAAAGCCAGAGAATATGATTGCAGAACTAGAAAAGATGTAACTTGATGTTTAAGACACATTTAGCATTTGGTTTTTTAATAGGTTTATTATCTTTAAAATTTATTAATATTACATACCCATTTTTATTTGTACCTTTAGTAATGATATTTAGTTCTTTACCAGATATAGATCATCCAAGAAGTAAAATAGGAAGAAAATTATTCTTTATTTCCTATCCAATTTCTTGGGTATTTAAACATCGTGGCTTTTTTCATTCAATATTTCCTATATTAATATTGTTTTTTGGTTTGAGCTACTTTCACCTTAATTTTTTAGCATTTGCAGTAGCTATAGGTTATTTAGCACACCTATTAGGTGATGCAATGACAAAAGAAGGAATAAATTTTTTACATCCAATATCAACGTTTAGAATTCAAGGTCCAATAACCACAGGCGCTAAATTAGAATCAATTGTATTTGTTTTGATTATTGTTTTAGATATTATATATGTTCTAAAACTATTAAATGTCTTATAAACTTAAAGCTTATATACCTAAAATTACTAAATAAAACAATGGGAATGTTCAAAAACTATCTTGATGATTGTTTTTTAGCAGTAACTTCACTAGGTTCAGCTTATTTTTACTTTTTAGCTTTAGTATTTTTATTATCTATAGATCAATCAAAACTAGTATTTCAACTAGCTTTAGGATTAGTAATAAGTTATGTTATAATATTCATTTTTAGATTATTTTATTTCAAAGAAAGGCCAGTAAAAGAGAGTTATAGTAATTTATTCACAAGAATTAATGCCTCTTCATTTCCAAGTATGCACACATTAAGTTTTACTTATTTTTCAATAGTATTAATTAAAACTTTAAATAATAAATTAACAACAATATTTTTATTAATTCTAACCATTCTAGTGGGTTATTCTAGAATTTATATTAAAAAACATTATTTTATAGATGTATTATACGGTTGGATTTTAGGTATTATTACAGGATTAATTTTTCTCTTTTTTCTTTAATTAAAGATACTACTAAAGAATAACAACAAAAGAAAGATTTATAAATATCCAATTATTCAAAAAAATTACAGAAAGCTTAATTAAAACAGAGAATTATAATATCAAACAATGGAAACAAAAAATGCTTTAGTTGTATTTCAAGATAAAAACATTAGAAGAATTTGGCATAATAATGAATGGTATTTCTCTATTGTAGATGTAGTTCAAGCTTTAACTGATAGTCCGACACCAAGACAATACTGGGGTAAAACAAAGGATAGAGAGTTTGTATCACTCCAGTCGTCCCCAATTTGGGTACAACTGAAATTGATTTCATCTGATGGTAAATATTACGAAACAGACTGTGCAAATACAGAATCAATGTTTAGAATAATTCAATCAATTTCTTCTCCTAAAGCAGAACCATTCAAGTTATGGTTAGCACAAGTTGGTTATGAAAGAATCCAAGAAATAGAAGATCCAGAGCTAGCTCAAAAAAGAATGAAAGAGTTATACAAAGCCAAAGGATATTCTGATGATTGGATTGAAAAAAGAATCAGAGGAATAGCAATAAGGGATGAATTAACAGATGAATGGAAAAAGAGAGGTGTATCTGAAGAAAGAAATTTTGCAATTCTCACAGCAGAAATATCAAAAGCAACTTTTGGTATGACTCCCAATGAATACAAAAAATTCAAAGGATTAAAAAAAGAAAACTTGAGAGACCATATGAATGATCTTGAATTAATTATTTCAATGTTAGGAGAAAGAGTATCTACAGAAATTACAAAAGAGAAAGATGCTCAAGGATATGAGGAAGTAGAAGAAGCCGCAAAAAAGGGCGGTAAAGTAGCAGGCAATGCGCGAAAAGAAACAGAAAAAGAATTAGGACGTTCCATAACTTCAAAAGAGAATTACATACTAGAACAAGAAGATAAGAAAGGATTATTATCTAAAAAGAAATAATTAAAAAGAGCTTTATTTAGTTAAACTTTTAAATCTCATTATAATCCATTAAATAATGTTATCAATTATAATTCCAGCATGCAATGAAGAAGATTATTTAGCAGAAACAATAGCGTCAGTAAGATCTCAGAATATAAGAAATCAGGAAGTAATAGTAGTTTGTGATGGTTGTACAGACAAAACAGAAAAGATAGCAAAAAGATTAGCAGATAAAGTAATAATATTAAAAGAAAGAAAAGGCCCAGCAATAGCAAAAAACAAAGGAGTAAAAATAGCAAAATTTAGTAAACTAGTTTTCTTAGATGCAGATACAAAATTAACAAAAAACACTCTAGAAGAAATATCAATAGCTTTAGATAAGAATTTTTATGGAACATGTAGAATAAAACCCTCAAATAATAAATTAAAACATAAATCAATGATGTATATAAAAAATCTTTACCCATTACCATTTACAAATGGAATCATTTTTTGTAATAAAGAAGCATTTAAAAAAATAAATGGTTTTGGGAATTTGAAAAAAGGAGAAGATGGAAACTTTGTAAATAAGTTAAAGAAGCATTATAAATTTATTTTATTAAAAAATTATGTAATAAATTCTACAAGAAGATTTGATAAATTAGGTTACACAAAAGTAATGATCTATTGGATAAAAGAATATTTTAAACCAACAAATAAAGATTATAGTATAATACGCTAGGTGATATGCATTCTATAAAATATATATTTAATCACAAGGGTGGACGACACGGCATCGGCTGTGCGCACAGGGTTTATATATCAATATAACAATATTAGTTTAGACCTCATGAAATAAGATCCGAAAAGGGAGGCCATTTTTACCCCAAAGTAAGTTCTATTTCTTGAAGTTATGAAACAAAAAGCGAAAGCAAAGGAGTGTAAAACAAAATGGGAAACAGACCAATACAAAAGTTTAGATCAGGTCAATTAGAAGCAGCAATCTGGTTTAATGAAAGAAAATTAAAAGACGATACAATAGTGGGCTTCAAAACAGTAAGTCTAAGAAAAAGTTGGAAAGATGATGAGGGGGTATGGAGAGATGCAATAATTCAATTAAGAAAAAATGATATTGCAAGAGTTTTAGTTATAATGCAAAAGGTTCAGGAAGAATTATTTTTAGCCCAAGAAGATAAAACGGAGGATGAAGAAGATGAATAGAAAGATAGAAATATTGGAACAAATACAAGAGGTTATGGAAGAAGATAAGAGTATTAAAAAAATTAAGATTACAACAGTTGAAGATCTTCCAGGTGTAGGTCCAGCAACAGCTGAAAAATTAAAAGAATCAGGTTTTGATACTTTGTTATCTTTAGCAGTTGCATCTGCAGGAGAATTAGTTGAAGCTGGCGGTTTAACAGAAGCAACAGCAAGAAAAGTAATCAAGGCAGCTCGTGATACAATGAACATGGGATTTGAATCTGGTGATGAACTCTTAGAAAAAAGAAAAAATTTGCTAAAAGTTAGCACAAGTTGTAAAGCTTTTGATGATCTATTAGGCGGAGGTTTTGAAGCTGGAGGAATTACTGAGTGCTTTGGGGAATATGGAAGCTCGAAGACACAAATAGCTCATCAGTTAGCAGTAAACATTCAATTACCAAAAGAGAAAGGTGGAGCAGAAGGAATTTGCATTTACATAGATACTGAGGGTGCATTTAGACCAGAAAGAA
>CAYJSR010000026.1:0-9801 GCA_964373095.1 Candidatus Woesearchaeota archaeon | reverse complement strand
AAAGCTTCATCACTTAAATTATCCCAATCTTTAAATTCTCTTTTAAGATCCAAATATTTTTCTATATTATCTAAATATAATAAAATAGCCTTATTAATTATTTCTTGTTTTTTAACACCCAAGAGTTCAGAAGCCTTAGTTATTCTCTCAAATGCCTCCTCTTGAATTATAATTGATTCAGTGGCCATAGAGAAAAATAATCTTTAAACCTTATATAGTTTTCGGCAAGATATTCATCAAAATTTCAGAAACAGAGAAAGTTAAAGTAAAGTTTTCTTTCTAAAATAAAAAAAGAATAATAATCCAGCAGTAAGTAAAATTGACAATAATCCATATCCAGGTACTGGTTGTCCATCTTGAGAAGGTGCAATTTGTACTCCACCACAACCATAATCTTGTTCTGTATATGTATTACTATTTACACCTAAAGAACTCAGTTCTGCAAAATTTGTAACAAGTCTACCATCAGTATAAACTACTGTAACTCGTGAAATTCCTTCACCAGCACAAGTCCTATCAAACCTAGTTGGATTTCCTTGAGGTGTAATTATTATATCACTTCCACAAGCTACACTACTACCTGAACTTGGTGCACAACAATAATATTCTTTAGTTACTCTACTCCAACTACCATTAATACAACTTCCACCATTGCAAAGCCTAGCTCTAGGTAAATCACTGCAGCTTGATCCAGAACTTGGATCAGAACAATCTGCATCAGGATCACTATTTTTTACACAAGGATCATCTTCACAATCATCTAAACCATCTTCATCTTCATCATTACCAGGAATACAAGTTCTACAAACACCATTATTACTTACTCTTGAAAAGCAAGATTGATTTAATGTTTGATTACATTCTGTACTTGTATCGCATCTTTTTGGAGCTAAACAAACATCATTTTCACAAATTTTACTACTAGGACAATCTAGATCTCCATCACAAACTTCAGCAGCCACACATTTATTTGTTGCAGGATTACAAGTTAACTCTGGATTACATGGTGTTGCAGGATTACAATCATTTCCTAAACCAAGAATAGGACCACCAGGAGGAGCAACACCACAAGCAACACAATTTCCACCACAATCTACACCAGTTTCACTATTATCTTGAACACCATTATTACAAGAATCACCAGGTGGTGGAGCAAGAGGAGGTATACACTCTTTATTTTCACAGCTCCAATCATCAGGACAATTACTAACAGAATTACACTGAACATTTGCCATATCTGCATTAATTAAATCTAAACTTCGTACATAATTAAATATTTTAATATCATCTAATAAACCACCAAAGCTACTATAAAGCAATCCATTTGCAAATTTCCCACCTATAGTTACATTAATCTGAGGAACATTTGGTGATTGTGCTGAAAAATCAACTAAAACTCCATCTAAATATAATTTAATTTTCTGATTAATATTATTATTTTTATCAATTACTAAAGCAACATGATGCCAATCAGTAAAATAATTATTACTATAACATTTTTGAACTACCTTTGTTCCTGCATTTGTCACAAAAAGCAAACAACTACTATTAATTGATAAAGTGACTAATCCAAGATCTATTATAGGAAAATAAGGCTTGTATGGTTCTTGATAAAACACAGCAGTAGAATTATCAAATTTAAACCAAGATTCAATAGTATAAGCCTCTTCATTGGTTAAACTAACAGCACTAGTTAAAGCACCAGGCCTTGTAATATTCTTCGCAAGATTATTAGTAAATCTTACAGCTTTTCCATGATTAGATAAAGACCCAGCAAAATCAAAAGATGGACTTAAAGAAAATGAAGCATTAAACCTTCCCTTATAATCTGATAAATCATTTGTAAAATTAAGATAAATCAATGGATCTGCAATTCTTCCAAAATTAGGATCATATCTTTCTTCATCTGAAGGATTTATAGAATTAAGTGTTGGAACTTTCTCAAAATTATAAATAACAAACCTATCAAATGTTATTGGAGCAGTTTGATATCCTGAATAAGTAGGGGCAGCTATCGCACCAAGTAAAGGAGCAAATGCATTATCTGCAGGAGTAGAACGAGTATAATTATTAACTGTAATACTTTCAATTCCAGTAGATGATTGAGGATTATTTAAATATAAACCAAGTTGATTACTAGTTTGATCAACAACAACAACAACATTCATCAAATTATTATTAGGTAAATTTAAAGGATTAGTAGGTGTATAATTAATTAATAAGCTTCCATTATTATATACAAATATTGTAGTTTCATTTACTCCAATAAACAATTCTCCATTTGGTCGTACATTAGGACCTAAACTACCCATAGAAAATACAGGATATATTCTCAATGGACTTTGTATTGTACCTTTAATTTTAGTAGGATCTGGATTAAATTTATAT
Organism: Candidatus Woesearchaeota archaeon; assembly: GCA_964373095.1. GTDB lineage: Archaea > Nanobdellota > Nanobdellia > SCGC-AAA011-G17 > GW2011-AR18 > CAYJSR01. The sequence continues at coordinate 7,413 of CAYJSR010000026.1, read as the reverse complement.
CTAAGTTCAATAGTATAAGCTCCATTTGGACTACTTAATAAAGAATCCTTAAGTGATTGCGGAAGTCCAATAAATTCATTATTAGAAAGGTTTACAGTCTTATCAATAATAGGCCTCATTCTTTTTGCGTCATTACGTCCATTATAATCCCTATAATCCTCCAAATCAAATCTCAAATCAGTTAAAGGTAAACAATAAAAACTTACTTGAGCACAATCATTATCTGCACAATTTTTTAAAGTATCATTATCATCATCTATTTCATTATTACAAATTTCTTTAGGAATGACATGTAATAAAGTTTTATTAATATCTCTTTGAGAAACGCCTCCAATATTATTAAAAGTATTATTAAAAGTTGCTATTAATCCCTCAGAAGTACGCAATGAACCAATAATAAAAAACTCACCTTTTTTATCTGAACCACCAACACCAATTGAGGAAGGAATTCTAGAAGTATCAAAAGTTTTATTAAAATTAAATTTATAATATCCATTAGAATCCTTACCTGAAACATTATCTAAAATAAAGGCAGTACCATGACTAATAGAACTGACAAATCTATTTACATTAGAAGGTTCTAAATCGGTTATATTTATCATTAAAGGCCACCCAGCATTACAGGTTTCACGTTTAGCTCTTAAAGGAACAACAACATTTACACGTTCATTTTCCTTAATAGTTACAATATTAAATCCAGTTTTAAGACCACGATATTCAAAATAAGGTTTATTATCTGGATCTAGATCACAACGATATATATCTTGTGAAGGTGAAGAAAAAGTACAAACACCACCATTACAAATATGATTATTTGGACAATCATCATCATTTGAGCACTCAGCTAAACGCACAACAACTCCTTGTAAACTTGCTCCGGCAACACCAGCTTGACCACCGCTAAACACACATTGTTTATAAGGAAGGGAAGAAGGAAAACCAGGGATATCAGGGATATTAGAAAGTTTACAAACAAAATCCACATCACAATCTTGATCATTAACACATTCACTGATCCCACTAACATTAGCAACAACAAATAAACTAAACAAAATTACAAGAATTAATAATAAACTCACCTTTTTGATCATATAATTAGAATTAAGCAATCAAATCCTATTTAAACATTTCTTTTTGCTCAAAATTATTAACTTTTAGTAATATATTTTCTAATCACTCTATCTCTAACAAGTTTAGAATATCTTTTCAAGTATAGCTTCAACTTCTTCTCATTAAGTCTTTTTCTAATTGTTTTTAAAGCTCCTTCAGAAATTTTCTGGTTAAAAACAACAAGATCAATAAAAGTCTTTTCTATATCTGAATATGGTAAATAAAACTCCCCATCTTTAACATAATTAAAACCAAAAATAAATCTTTTATCAATTCTTTTAACCAAAACATTCCCCCCAATAACATTTCTCATTCCAGACCTCACCTTTCGAGAAGTAATGACAACAGGTATTGATTCCTGTTCCCAAAGCCCATAAAAACTTAAAGCAGTTTGCAAACCCAAATAAGCTGGAGAAAAACACAAGACTATTAAAGATATATCATCATATAAAGTATATTTTCCTTTAGAAAGTTTCTTTATCTTATTTTTTTTAATAAGATTTGAAATTAGTAATTTTGCATAATTACTTTTTTGATTTTTAACACCTATAATTTTTTCTATAGAACTAAAGTCTACTATAGGACTATTTTCAAATAAATCCATAATTTTGTTTATATATTTGGATTTTCCCATTTTCTTTGTATATAATCAATCATCTCCTTAGCTGTTGGAATAATTCCTTCAATAATAATTATCTTTAAATCACCTTCATCAATAGGGGGTTCATATTTTTTAATTAATTCTGCAAGGTTATTTTTAATAATATTAAAATCTCTTACATGTTTTAATAAGAAAAATATATCCCATAAATCCCTTATTTTCTTCCTTCTTAAATAAGTTATAGTTTTTTCTATTATCAGCTGTTCAGAACTTAAACTAAAAATATAGATTATTGTTCCGTCTATTTTTTCATAATCTACAAGTAGACCATTACATTTCTGAAATGTAGCTTCAAGTCTTACAGAAGTTCGATTAAAGATAAATTCAGAATAAACACTACGATCAGATACTTTCTTCTTTATTATTTCAAAACCAAGATTTTTAAGATTTTGAAAAAGAGCATATATGCCTTTCTTGTCATTTGGAAAATAGAAGTCAAGATCTTCAGAAAACCTTTTACCAGAATAACAACGCCATATTGAAGTACCGCCATGCAATACTGCTCTTGGTAAAATTTTATAGACTTCATAAATAACAATATCTTGTAATAGTGCAATCTGTCTATGTGATTCTCTTCTTATTCTATTTATCAATGGTATTTTATCTTTCATAGGTATTAACTAAAGTTATATATTTATATATCTTTCGTTTATATTGAATAATTAACAAAATTAGGGGCATAACTATTGAGAACATTTATAAAAACCAAATAAAACTACAAGAATTAATAATAAACTCACCTTTTTGATCATATAATTAGAATTAAACAATCAAATCCTATTTAAACATTTCTTTTTGAGTTATTGCAATCCAATAATTCTATTTTAATAATCTTAAAAAGTCTTTAATAGAATATCTTTTAATGCCATCGGCAAGATCAAAGTCTTTATCTTCAGTTATTATTTCTTTAATATTATTAATATTCATAACAGCGGCATGTATCGAATCTCTAGGTTTTAATTTAGAATTTTTAAATACAGCTATCCCTTCAACTATTGTAGCCCTATCAACACTCAGAATCTTCAGGTTTCTAAGATTTAAGATTGCCTTACATGACTGAATTGCTTCTTCTTTAGTTGTTTCCTTAGCTACAACCCACACCACCTCATCAAATGTTAAAGAAGCAGTGCAAGCAGAAAACTTTCCAGATTCTAATAAATTTAATAATAACTCAGCATTCTTGCCAGTTTCTCCACAATCCAATGCTGAATAGATAAAAATATTTGAATCTAAATAAATCATTTTTTTCTTGTTGCCTTCCATCTTTTACCTAAGACAGATTCATAATCATAATTATTAATATTAATCTTTTTGTTGTATTTTTTTGCTATTGTCCTTAGAGATTGTATAGGATTCTCAATTTGTTTTTCTATTAAAATTCCATTTTCTCCCTCTTTTAGTATTAATTCATCACCAGGAAAAATATTATATTCCTCTCTAAGCAATTTCGGTATTAATATTTGACCCTTAGGCCCCATTCTAGTTTCAGTTTCTACCATTCTTACTCAAAGTAAGACAAAGTAATACTTCTATTTAAACATTTCTTTTTAACCTCAGCCATCTAGATTAGGATCTTAAACCCAATATGCTTTTTTTATTTAATCTTTGAGGTATTAAGATAGGAACAAGAATATATTTAATTTTCCAAGAGTCTAAGAATTCCCTCATATTCTCAATTTTATTTAGTGAAACCAAAACCAAGTTATCTGAAATCTTAATACCGCCTATATTATCAAAAACTCCCCTATTACCATTTCGCCCATTTAAAGCGTAATAAAACTTTGTCTTCTGTAGTGAACTAAAATTTTTGAGAGTATACTTAAACATTCCTAAAGATATTAAACCGTAATTCTCACATATTTTTTTCCCAGATAACAAACTTATCCCTTCAAGCAAAATACTTTCTCTAGCATAAAAAGCAGGATCGGAGAAATTTTTTTCAGTTTTAGATATAATCATCACATTTAAATAATATTTTTCCAGTTCTTTCCTTAACTCATATTCTAAATTCTTGTTAATTTTAGTTTTAAACAAAATTAGTATATCTGTATCAGTGGGCTTTTCTTTACCCCTTACTGTAGAACCAAATAATATTATATCTTCTATTTGAGTACTATCCACTAATTTCTTTAAATTATTATTTAATTTCATATTTTTTAACATCGTTTTCAACCAACCTTTTAATTCAATCACAAGTAGCCTTATCAATAATTTTCGAATAAGTATCTCTATAAGTAGAAAATTCAATATCTAATTCTTTAAACATATCTTAAAAATTAACTTTAAGTTGTTTAAATCGTTCTGTATGATCTTTCGGAGAACTACCTATTTTTTCTAGAAGTAAAAAATCTTGAATAGTAAATAAAGTTTTAAAATAAAGTATAGTGGTAGAAGTATAATCTTTAGACAAATAAAGCGTGTCAGCCGAATTTTTAAAAATTAAAATCTGCTTCTTTGTAATCATGTTATATCTTATAACAACAGAGTACCATTTAAAGCTTTTTGTTATATTATATAACTACTAAATTAATCTCTCTACTTCAATATCAGTTGTAACCAGAATTAGACCATGTTTACTTAATCTCTCAAAATGTTTTTTATTATAAGTTAACAACTCTATTTTATTATTTATACAAATACTAGCAATAAAAACATCACGAAAATTTAGTAGTTTACCACTAGTTTTTAAATTTCTTAAGATATCCCCTGCTTCTAATGCAGATTTATCATCAAAATTTAATTTTTTTAAAGAACTAACCAAACAACTAAATTAGCTTTTTTAGTATCCATATACCAACATCAAATCTATATTTATCTTTAGTATGAAATTTATAAGTTTTCTTAAGTAAAAATTCTTTTTTAACAATTTCAATAACATTAAATCCATTTTCTTCAGCAACTAATTCAATAAATCTAGAACTTTCAACCTTATGTATGGAATAAACATTATTACTCAATTTCATAGCAACTTCTAAAAATCTTTTATCAGCTTTTCTTTTCTGAACACCAAATGGAGGATTAATAACTGAAGTATCAACTCTTTTATCAAAATCAGAAATATCTTCTAAAAGAAATTCAAAGCTGTCTCCAAAATCAAATAATTCAATATTTTTTTTACAAATTTCTAAAGCTTTTTTATCTAAATCTAAAAAATAAACTTTCTTAGCTCCAAGTAATAAAGCACCAATTCCAAGTATCCCATTGCCACAACCCAAATCAGCAACAACTTTATCTTCAACATCTCCAGAAGTAAAAGCTTTCCAAATTAAATCAGCAGCAAGCTCACTATCAGTTTGATATTGTTCCAAACTAACATTAAAACTAGTTAATGGATGCAATTTACTTAAATTAATAGCTAATTTCTTCTTATTCATAGAAATAAAGAATAATAAAAGTTTAAAAATTGTTCTACTAAAAAATTTTAACAATATCTAGTAAAGACTTATTAATCTAAAATATTACAAAATTATATACAAAATCAAGATTTAAATACAAGTAATACATATATAACAAATATGGTTACAAGTATAAGAAATATAGATAAAGGATTATTTAAAGAATTTAAGAAGATTAAAATATTGGATTAATTAATTTTTCTTTTAATAATTTCTTCAGCACGATCATTATCAACAAAACCACTATAAACATCTTCATCAAAAACAACACTAGGTACCTTAGTAACACCATAAAGCTCTTTCAGATGATCAACAACAGATAGATTTAAATCAACATCAAAAGAATAAGTTCTCACATTTGGATATTTTGCTCTTAAATAAGTTAAAACAAAACCCTGATCTTCACATTTTTCACATTTTTTAGGATCATTAGAATAAAAAAACAAATTTAAAACAATATCTGTATCGCATTGTTTAGCAACTTTTTTATAAAATAAAAAATCCTTAACTTGTAATATTGTATAATATTTCTTCAAACTTATAACTTTGACATCATTTTTACCTAAATCTTTCTCTAAAGAAATCAGTCTATCTCCAGAATTAAATAACACAGTAGAAACTAAACTGCTATTAGAAAATTTACAAGGATCATTACTAATTAAAGCAGTTTCTACATCTTGAAATAAAAAATTAGTCATCAATTCTCTTTCAGAATCATAGATTTTATTTACCTTATAATCAGATAATACAATTCCAAGTAACAAACCTAAAAAAAAATATACTTGCAGTTAATATAAAAGCAATAAAATATCTTCCTTTAATCTCACGTTTTACCATCTTTGTCTTCTTCCTCTTGCAAAGTCAATAAATACAGTTAATAAAGCTAACGATGCAAGTACAGAATAAAATATAATATATAAAGGAATACTAATTAAAGAATTTATTGAAAATTTCTCTTTAGTATGTTTATGTGCTAAATACAATAAAATAATAACTACAACAGTCATGGAAAAACTAAAAAACAAATTTGTATAATCCAAATCAAGTAAACTAAAATTACTAAACCATTTACTTACTAAGGGAATAAAATCAAAGTTAATTAAAGAATAATTATGAAACTTAAATATTAAGGGCCTTATAATACTAACATAACCAACAATAAAGAAGGCTATAACAGCAAGTATTCCTTCAGCTAATAATCTTGGCATTTGTATAAATCCAAAATCACCATATTCCTTGTTAAATGCCATATCTTTATAATTATAAGCATTAATTAAAGTTCCCTTATACCACCTATTTCTTTGTTTAAAAAAGGTTTTTAGATCAGCAGGAGGTTTTGTATATACCTCAGTATTTGTTATTTGTTTAATATTATAATGTCCTTTCTGTAGTCTCATTGTAATTTCCATGTCTTCAGTTAAATTATTTTCGTCATAACCTCCAATTTTTAATAATATTTCTTTTTTATAAACCGAAAATGGACCAGGAGTAACCTGAATACAATCTAATATAGACATTAACCGTTTGTAAAACAAATTAACCATATATTCAGCCCATTGTATTTTTTCAAGTAAATTCTTAGGTTGTTTAATCTTAAGTAATGGTAAGACTGCAGCAATATTTTTATTTGTAAAATTAGGAATAATAACTTTCAAAGCATCACTTCTAACATAAGAATCAGCATCTAAACTTACAAAAAATTCCCCATTAGCTAATCTCAAAGCAGCATTCAAAGCTCTTCCCTTACCACCATTTTTCTGATCAATTAAAATAATTTTAGTATCTTTATATTTTTTAATTTGTTCTTTAATAATCTTTAAAGTTTTATCCTTACTTCCATCATTAATAACAATAATCTCAAGTTTATCTCTAGGATAATCTAAAAGAACAGCTGATTCTATAGTCTTAGCAATATTTTTTTCTTCATTATAAGCAGGTATTGCAATTGTAACAAATGGATTAATACTTCTTTTAGAAACCTCTTCTTTATCTATATCTGTTTCTAAGAAAGTTAATAACCAAAAGATTACAAAGTATAAGAAACAAAAGTATATTACCCAAATAATTGCTGCAGTAAGTGTAATCATAATTAAACATCAAATAGAAAACTTTTAAAGATTCCTATATTAAATTCTACTCCAAATTTCAACATCATCATTCCTAAACACAGTTAACAACCTATTTGGTGTATACCTTAATAAAAACAACCAACCTTGGTCCTTCTTATCAAAATCTTTTAATTTCATA
>CAYJSR010000025.1:0-10404 GCA_964373095.1 Candidatus Woesearchaeota archaeon | reverse complement strand
GTAATGCAACGCCTGCAATTGATATAATGACTAAGTTAGGATTAATGTAAAATGGGAAAGAGAATTACAAGTCAGAAGAGGGGAAGGGGAACAAGAAGATACATTGCTCCTAGTCATAGATATTTAGCTGCTGCGAAGCATAAGTCTATTAGTGAAAATTCTTTATTTGGTACTGTTCAGGATATAGTTCATAGTGTAAGTCATACTGCTCCATTAGCTTTAGTAAAATATGATGATGGAGAAGAAATATATATGATCGCACCTGAAGGAATTTCAGTCGGTGATGTTATATTATCTGGTAAAAGTAATGAAATTAAAATTGGCAATACAATGAAGTTAAAAGATATGCCTGAAGGAACTCCTGTTTATAATATTGAAAGTAAACTTGGCGATGGTGGGAGATTTGTTAGATCTTCTGGTACATCTGCTAGGGTGCTTACAAAATCAGAAACTAAAGTTAAGATTTTAATGCCTAGTAAAAAAGAAAAAGAATTTAGTGGTAATTGCAGAGCAACTATTGGGGTTGTTTCTGGTGGTGGAAGATTAGAAAAACCATTTATTAAAGCTGGTAGAAGATGGCATGCAATGAGAGCTAAAGGAAAATTATATCCAATTGTTTCAGCAGTTGCGATGAATGCTGTTGAACATCCGTTTGGTTCTGGTAGGGGCAGACATATGGGTAAACCTAGTGTTGCACCTAGAAATGCGCCTCCTGGAAGAAAAGTTGGACAAGTAAGAGCAAGAAGAACAGGAAGGAAGAGATAAATATGGTTAAAAAAGATTTAACATACAGAGGAAAAACAATAGATGAACTCAAAGTTATGGGTTTATCTGAATTTATGAAATATGTTCCTTCAAGAGCTAGAAGGAGCTTGAAAAAAGGTTTTACTGAGTCACAAAAGAAATTTTTATTAAAAGTTAAAAAATTCAGAGATGGAAAGACAAAGAAACCAGTAAAAACACATTGTAGAGATATGGTTGTAATACCTGATATGGTTGGACTTGTAATTCATATTCATAATGGTAAAGAATTTGTTCCTGTAGAAATACTTATTGAGATGCTTGGAAGGTATTTAGGGGAATTTGCAATGACTAGGAGAAAAGTTGAGCATAGTGCTCCAGGTATTGGTGCAACTAAATCTAGTTCTGCAATGAGTGTGAAATAAAAATGGATAATAAAAATAATATTGCAATATTGCGTGGAAAAGGAATTCCAATTTCTACAAAAATGTCTGTAGAGATTTGTAGAATAATAAAAAATAAACCTATATCAAAAGCTAGAAGAATATTGCAAGATGTTGTGGATATGAAACGACCATTGGAGTTCACAAGATTTAATGCAGATTTATCTCACAAACCTGGGATGGCTTCAGGTAGATATCCTATAAATGCTAGCAAAGAATTTTTGAGATTGTTAAATTCTGTTCAATCAAATGCAGAAAATAAAGGTTTGAATGTGAATAATTTATTTGTTACTCATGCAAAAGCTGATAAAGCGGAAGCAAGGTGGCATTCAGGAAGAAGTGGAAGAACTAAAATGAAGAATACTCATGTTGAATTAATTGTTGAAGAAAGAACAAATGTTAAAGAAGGTAAGAAATGATTGAGAGACAAATAATTGCACAAAAAGCTAAGGAATTAGATGTACAAAACTTTGTACTTTCGTATTTGGGTGAAGTAAGTTGTAGTCACATTTCAATGCAAAGGACTCCTTTAGGAGAAAAAATAAGTGTTTATACTTCAAGACCTGGTTTAATTGTTGGTAAAAAAGGCGCAAATATAAAGAAACTTACCGATATGTTAAAATCTAAGTTTAGTATGGAAAATCCTCAACTTGAGGTTGTTGAAATTACAAATCCATTTGCTGATGCAGCATCTGTTGCTAAAACTTTGATTAGTGGATTTGATAGATTTGGTCCTAAGAGATTTAAAGCTATGGCTTATAAAGCATTAGAAGATTCTTTGAGGGCTGGTGTTAAAGGTATTGAAATTGTTATTGCTGGAAGAGGTGTTCCTGGTGAGAGAGCAAAGACTTGGAGATTTTCAGCAGGATATTTGAAAAAATCTGGAGATATTTCAGAAAATTTTATGGATAGATCTTATCAATCATGTAATCTTAGAAGTGGAACAATTGGAATAAAAGTTAGTATCTTACATTCAGATGTTGTATTACCTGATGATATTAAACTAAAAGAATTAAAAGTTGAAGCTGTAAAAGTTGAACAACCAATAGTTATTGAACAAATTATCGAGAAAAAAATTGAAAATGTTGAGGTAATTAAAACTGAAGAAAAACAAGAGAAACCAAAAAAGATTAGGATTAAAAAAATTAAAGTCGAAAATAAATCTAAAGAAAATGTTGAGGTAATTAATAATGACAAAGAAAATTGATTTTAAAAGTTTAGGCGAGGAAGATAGAAAAAGTAAATTTGATGAATTAAATAAAGAGTTAATGAAATTAAAATCACAAGTTTCAAGAGGGACTCAAACAAAAAACTCGGGTAAAATTAGAGTTATTAAAAAAAATATTGCAAGAATATTAACAATTACAAATATGAAAAAAACAGGAGGTGGCGATTAAAGTTATGGATGTATGCAGTGTATGTGGTTTACCTAAAGACCTTTGTGTATGCCAAACTCTAGCAAGAGAGGGACAACGTATAACTATTAGTGTTGTAAAAAGAAGGTTTGGTAAGTTTGCGACTACTGTAGAAGGACTTGATGAAAAAACAATTGATCTCAAGGACTTAGCTAAGAAGTTGAAGGTAAAACTTGCCTGCGGCGGTACATCAAAAAATGGAATCATTGAACTACAAGGAAATCATGTTGCGAAAGTTAAGGAACAACTTATCAATCTTGGTTTTAATGAAACTTCAATCGTCATTAAATAAAATGTTACAACAAAAATTAATTTTACTAATGGAGAATCAAGATGAATAAAGTTAGAGATATTGGACTGGATGTAAAAGTACCTGAGAATGTTTGCGATGATAAACATTGTGCTTTTCATGGAATAATTAAAGTTAGGGGCAGAGAATTTGTTGCAAATGTAATTAAAACAAATAGTCAGAAAACTGCAGTGGTTAAGTGGGATAGATTATTTTACATTCCTAAATATCAGCGATATGAAAAAAGGAATAGTAGACTACAAGTTCATAATCCTGCTTGTATAAATGCTAAAGTCGGGGATCATGTTAGAATTGTTGAGTCTAAACCAATAAGTAAAACAAAAACATTCGTTGTAATTGAGAGGGTAGAATGAAAGCATTAAAAGCAAAGGTAACTAAAGGATTGCAAAAGGGAAGTTACTTAGTAGCTTGCGATAATTCTGGAGCTAAAGAATTATTTATAATTTCATTTAAAGGTGGAAAAGGAGTTAAAGGAAGAAATCCTAGGGGTGGAGTTGGAGATTTTATAACTGCTTCTGTTAGAAATGGAAATCCTGAAATGAGAAAGAAAGTTGTTAATGCTGTAATAGTTAGGCAAGTAAAAGAATATAGAAGAGCTGATGGAATTAGAATTAAATTTGAAGATAATGCTGCTGTTGTACTTAAGGATGACAAAGGTAATCCTAAGGGTACTTTGATTAAGGGGCCAATTGCTAGGGAGGTAGTTGTTAGATGGCCTGCTGTTGCGAAAATTGCTAAGACTGTTGTTTAAAATGAAAGCTTGGAGTATACATTGGAGAAAGAGTAAGAGTGTAAGAAAACAGAGAAAGTATGTTTACAATGCTCCTTTGCATATAATTAGAAAATTAATGAGTGTGAGATTAAGTAAAGATTTAAAAGTTAAATATGGAAAGAGAAATATTCCTGTTAGAACAGGTGATAGAGTTAAAATTGTTAGTGGTGATTTTAAAGGCAAATTAGTAAAAGTTAATGATGTTGATTTAAAAAGAAAACAAGTTTATGTTGATGATGTTTTTACAATTAAAAAAGATGGAAGTAAAATTCCAAGAGGATTACACCCTTCTAAATTAATGATTATGGAATTAAATTTAGATGATAAACTCAGAAAAAAGGCTTTGGAGAGAAAATAAACAATGGGACAAAATCATTTAATTAGAATCGCAGCACCAAAAAGCTGGAAAATTAAGAGAAAGCAAGGAAATAAATATATAGCTAGACCTATTCCTGGGCCACACCCTATTCAAGGTGCAATTACAATTAATTTTTTACTAAGACATTTACTTGAATATGCTAAAACAACTAAAGAAATTAAAAAAATAATTAGTGAAAAGCAAATATTAATCGATGGGTTGGTAAGAAATGAACATAAATATCCTATTGGATTAATGGATGTTATTAGTATACCTAAATTAGAAGAAAATTATAGATTGATTTATAATAGAAGTGGGACATTTTTATTATTGCCTGTGAAAAAAGATGAAGTTAATGTTAAATTATTAAAACTTGTTAGAAAAACAATTGTTAAAAAAGGTAAAATTCAATTAACTTTCCATGATGGAAGAAATATTTTGGTTGATAAATTTGATGGATCTGTCGGTGATAGTATTTTATTTAATTTAAGTAAAAAACATGTTGATAAGATATTAAATTTAGATAAAGAAAGTTTAGTTTATTTAAGCGGTGGTTCACATGTTGGGATTATTGCTAAAGTTAAAGATGTTATTAAAGCTAAAGATTTACAAAAACCAAAAGTACTAGTTGAAATTGAAGGTAAAGATTATATTACTTTAATGGAGTATGCATTTGTTGTTGGAAAAAATAAACCAGAAATAAATCTAGAGGTTAAACAATGAATGATATGAAGACAATAGCTGTTGAGAAAGTTACACTTAATATTGGTGTCGGTAGTCCTGGTGATAAATTGGAAAAGGCTTTGAAATTATTAAAAAATATTACTGGAACTAAACCAGTTGCAACTATGACTAATAAGAGAATTCCTACTTGGGGTTTAAGGCCTAAATTGCAAATTGCTGCAAAGGTTACTGTTAGAGGAAAAACTGCTGAACAATTATTACCTAGGCTATTACATGCAATTGATAATAAAATTATTAGAAGAAAATTTGATAAATTTGGTAATTTCTCTTTTGGAATTCCTGAATATATTGATATTCCTGCTGTTCCTTACGATGCAAGTATAGGAGTTATAGGTTTAGAAGTAGCAGTTACTTTGAAAAGACCAGGGTATAGAATTAAGAGACGTGCTTTGTTAAAAAGAAAAATTCCAACAAAACATACAATATCTACTGATGAAGCTATTAATTTTTTAAAACAGAAATTTAATGTTAAATTGGGTGATGAAGAATGACTACAAGTGATTTTAAGAAGGCATTTAAACAACTTGAAGCTAAGCCTTTTAAATTGAAAAAATATATTAAACATAATTCACCAAAGATTCGAACTCATGGTATTGGTCTTAGAAGGTGTAAAAGATGTGGCAGATTTGGCGCACATATAAGAAGTTATGGTTTGCATTTGTGTAGAACTTGTTTTAGGGAGGATGCTAAGAAGCTAGGCTTCAAGAAATTTAGTTAGGAGGAAAAATGACTTTAAATGATCCATTAGCAAATTGTTTGTCTCACATTTTGAATTGTGAAAAGAAAGGTAAGAGTGAATGCCTAGTTGGACCAGAATCAAAAATACTATTATCAATTTTAGAAATTTTAAAAGATAATCATTATATTGGAGATTATGAATCAGTTAGTAAAGAACGTGGTGGCCTCATTAAAATTAATTTAATTGGAAATATTAATGGTTGCGGTGTAGTCAAACCTAGGTTTTCATTTACAAGAAATAATTATGAAAGATTTGAAAGAAGATACTTACCTGCTAATGGTTTTGGTTTATTTATCGTTACAACTTCTAGTGGTGTTATGCATTATAAAAAAGCACTTGAAAAAGGAATTGGAGGAAAGCTTGTTGCTTATTGTTATTAAGAATGATTAAAAAAGCTCACAGTATTAAAATTTTAATTCCTGAAGGATTAAATGTGGAATCTGTTAACAATTTTGTTAAGGTAAATGGCCCTAAGGGAGAATTATTTAGATCATTTGTTAGTCCAAGAGTTTCAATAATAAAAGATAATAATTATTTTATATTAAAATGTAAAGAAAATGTTAAATTCTCAAGAAGGGATAAAATGGTAATTAATACTTATAGAGCACATATTAAAAATATGTTTAATGGTGTTCTTAGAGGATATACTGCAAAATTAAAAATATGTTCTGGACACTTTCCAATGAATGTTGCTGTTGATGGAAATACTTTGATTATTAAAAATTTCTTAGGAGAAAAAGTTCCTAGAAAATCACCTATAGGTCCTGGCGTTAAAGTTCAGGTTCAAGGAGAAATTATTTCCATTAGTGGTTTAGATAAAGAAAAAGTTGGACAAACTGCTGCAAGAATAGAACAATCTACTAGAATAACAAATAGAGATAGAAGAATATTCCAAGACGGTTGTTTCATAATCTCAAAACCAGGAGATGAAGATGAGTAATACATTATTATCTACTAGAAATAAAAGAAAGAGTAAGAAACCTGAGTTTGAAAGAACAGATGTTAATATCTTTAAACAATTTAAAGGCAAATGGAGAAAGCCTAAAGGTATTCATAATAAATTAAGACGTGGATTCAGAGGGCACAAACAAATTCCTTCAATAGGATTTAGTAGTCCTAATGCTGTTAAAGGTTTAACTAGAAGTGGATTTATACCTGTCAATGTTGCTAATGTTAATGACCTTCAAAATATTAAAACAGATTGTGTTGCAATTATTAATCATTCAGTTGGTATGAAAAAAAGAGTACAAATACTTACTAAGGCTAAAGAATTAAAGATTAAAGTTTTAGGTGTTAAAGATATTGATGCTTTTTTAACTAAGATTAGTGAATCTAGAAATGTGAAGAAAAAACAAGTTGAAATCAAGAAAGAACAAAAAAAGAAAAAAATTGATGAAGTTGTAAAGGTTGAGGAGAAAAAAGATGAACCTAAGAAGTAAGAGATTAATTGCATCTAAATTACTTAAAATTGGTTTAGATCGAGTATGGTTTGATCCTAATAAAAATCCAGAAATTAAAGAAGCAATTACTAGGGATGATATTAGAAAATTAATCTCAAGTGGAACTATTCTTGTTAAACAAAAGACTGGTAATTCAAGAGGGAGATCAAGGTTTGTCTTAAATCAAAAACGTAAAGGCAGAAGGGGTGGTCCTGGTTCTAGAAAAGGAACAAAGACATCACGTTTGAGTAGAAAGAGAATTTGGATAAATTCAATTAGAGCTCAAAGAGATTTATTTAATGAACTTCTAAAAGGCAATAATATTGCAAAAGAAACCTATAGACATTTAAGAACTAAAGCTAAAGGTGGATTTTTTAGAAGCAGAAGACATATAAAACTGTACTTAACCGAACATAACTTGTGGGTAAATAAAAAATGAAACAAGGAAAAGCATATACATTAAACATTAAGAGGAAGAGAGAAGGAAAAACAGATTATAGATTGAGAAAGAATTTACTTATTTCTGGAAAAATTAGAATTGTTGTTAGAAAGAAATTAAATAATGTCACAATCCAGCTTATTAATTTTTATCCTCAAGGTGATAAAACTTTAGTTTCTGCCCATACAAGAGAACTTATTAAGTTTGGCTGGAAATCTCACAAAGGAAATTTATCTTCTGCTTATTTGGTTGGTTTATTATGTGGTATTAAAGCTAAGAAAAAAGGTTTGAGTTCCGGTGTTCCTGATTTTGGTCTTTCTAGGATTGTTGGTGGTTCTGGTTATTTTGCTGTTATTAAAGGATTGAAAGATTCTGGTTTTGATGTTCCTGTCGGTGATAAAGTATTACCTTCTGATGATAGAATTAAAGGAAAACATATTGAAGATTATGCTTCTAAACTTAAAGGTAAACCTAATTATGAAAAACAATTTTCTTTATATCTAAAGAGTGGGTTTAAACCTGAGGATTTCACTAAACATTTTGAGGAGGTTAAGAATAAAATACTCGTCAAATGATAAGAACAAAAATAACATTTAACATTGATAATTGGAATCCTAAAACTGAGTTAGGTAGAAAAGTGAAAAGTAGAGAAATTACAGATATAGCTTATGTACTTGATAATGGCTATAGAATATTGGAACCTGAAATTGTAGATGTTTTACTTCCAAATTTAACTACAGATTTATTGGAGGTTGGTAGAAGTAAAGGTAAATTTGGTGGTGGTAAAGGGAGCATTTGGAAACAAACACAGAAAAAAACTTCTGAAGGTAATAGAATTAAATTCTCTGCTTTTGCTGTTGTTGGAAATAAAGATGGTTATGTAGGTGTTGGTTTTGGTAGTTCAAAGGAAACTGTACCAGCTAGAGAAAAAGCATTGAGAGCTGCGAAATTAAATCTTATAAAGATTAGAAGAGCTTGTGGTTCATGGGATTGTGATTGTAAAACTTCACATTCAATACCGTTTAAAATTAAAGGTAAATGTGGAAGTGTTATTGTTACTTTCATGCCAGCGCCAAGAGGTACTGGATTAAAAGCAGATAGAAAATGTAGGGTTATTTTATCTTTTGCCGGAATAAAAGATATTTATACCAAGACTAGAGGTAAAACTGCAACAAAACTTAATTTCTTTAGAGCTGTATTTGATGCTTTAAGACAATTAAGTAAAGTTAAAGTAAAACCTGAATATGTAATTGAAGCTGGAGTTATAGAAGGCTCAACTAATAGGAGTGAACAATGAAATTCGCAGTTGTTCAAATTAGGGGGCAAATGAATATGGATAGAAGGTTTAAAGAGACTATGAAATATCTTAAACTTGTGAAGAAAAATAGCTGTGTTGTTGTTGATGATAATAGATCTACTTTAGGAATGTTGGTTGCACTTAAGGATTATATTACTTGGGGTGAAATTGATGAACCTACGTTTAAATTATTATTAGAAAAAAGGGGAAGAATTGTAGGAAAGAAACCGTTAACTGAGGATTATTTAAAAGAAAAAGCAAAAATGAATTTTGATGAATTCACTAAAAATTTCTTAAATGGGAAAATAAAAATTAAAGAAGTTCCAGGAGTTAAACCTTTTTTTAGATTAACGCCTCCTCAAGGTGGTTTTGATAGGGGTGGAATAAAAACTGCATATAGTTTAGGTGGTGCTTTAGGTTACAGGGCAGATAAAATTAATGCTTTAATTAGGAGAATGTTATAATCCATGACAGCAAGAGCAAGAAGAAAATTTAGTAGAATGAGGGGAACTCATACTCATGGTTGGGGAGCTAAAAAGAAACATAGAGGTGCTGGTAATCGTGGTGGTAAGGGTATGGCTGGTACTGGAAAGAGAGCGGATCAAAAAAAGCCAACAATATTGAATGTTTTTGGTAATGCTTATTTTGGGAAACGTGGATTTCATAGACCACAAAAAATGATACAAATTGTTAAAGCTATTAACTTACAAGAATTACAAAGAAGATTAGATTTTTATGTTGAACAAAAATTAGTTACTAAAGAAAAAGAGATTTATGTAGTTGACTTAAAAAAATTAGGATATCAAAAATTACTTGGCAGCGGTAAAATGAATGTTAAATTAAAAATTACAGCGCCTTATTTTTCAGCAAGTGCAATTAAGAAAGTTGAAGAAAAAGGGGGAATAATTTTAAAGGAAGATGTCAATAATAAATAAATTGATTTCATTTTTGCCTGAAGTTAAGAAACCTGAGCAAAAAAAATTAGCATTTAAAGAAAAACTTAAATGGACTTTTATAATTTTACTTGCTTTCTTTATATTATCTTCAATTCCTTTATTTGGTTTAGGACAAAACTCCTTAGGAAGATTTAGAGAACTTTCTATTATATTAGGTGCAAGTTTTGGTTCTATACTTAGTCTTGGTATTGGTCCGATAGTTACTTCATCTATTGTTTTACAATTACTTGCAGGTTCTGGAATATTAAAAATGGATTTGACTACTCATGATGGTAGAACTTTTTTTCAAGGTTTACAAAAATTGTTAACTTTATTCTTTGTTTTTTTTGAAGCTATTGTTTATGTTATGCTTGGTGGTTTAGCACCAGATCCTGCGTTAGCTGGAACTCCTGCTTATTTTAGTTTTCAACTTATATTAATAGCACAATTAATTCTTGGTGGTTTACTTGTTGTATTTATGGATGAAGTTACAACTAAATGGGGTTTTGGTTCTGGTGTTAGTTTATTTATTGCTGCTGGAGTAGCTTCAGAAATTTTTATAAGGGCTTTTAGTCCATTAAATACTTTAGGACAATGGGCATTGGGTTCAGGACAACCACCTGTTGGTGCAATTTTAGTTTTCTTTGGTTCTTTATTAAGTGGAGCTCCTAAAGAAGCTTTAATTGCTATCGCTGGTGTTATTGCTACATTGATAGTATTTATTATTTCAGTTTATGCACAGGCAATGAAAGTTGAAATTCCATTAAGTTTT
>CAYJSR010000024.1:0-10523 GCA_964373095.1 Candidatus Woesearchaeota archaeon | reverse complement strand
CCATTATTCCCAGTAGTATTTATTGTATTAGAACTAACATTATTGTCTGAAGAACTATATAAATACATCCCAAGACCATAAGACCCAGTAGTATTTATTGTATTAGAACTAACATTATTATCTGAAGAAGAATCAATCATAATTGCATAACCACCGTCTCCAACAGTAGTAACAGTATTATTAAAAATTGTTCCATTTGAAGAAGAAATATAATCTATTCCATATTTGTCATCTCCACTAGAATTCCCTTCTACAATAATACAATTTTTTATAACAGTATTATTATAATTGGTATTGTTTACACCATATCCACTAACACCACCATTTCCATAAGTAATAGTATAACCAGCACAATCTAATATAACATCATTTGCTAAAATATTAAAACAAGTAGTATCAGAACTAACACTTGTATTTAGAACATAAGTATCAGCAGAGCTTAAATCTTGGCAAGAATCAATATCTACAGCATAAACAACAGGTAAAATAAATATAATACCAATTATTAATAAAAATACTCTCTTTTTCATATAATTTATTAGATTATTTATTTATATAAACCTATTTATTTAATCACTGTGTTGCATCAATTAGCTACTATCTGCACTTTGAGTGTATTTTTTATTGTTTTATATATTCAGAATTCTCTTTTTACTACTAAGAGAGGAGTTTTCTGTTCCATTATCAATTACACCTACTGTTGAATTAGAAGGACTGACAATGACATTATTGATTGCAGGAGCAGCGCTAACAGAAAATGCAAATAAAATAATCAATATAAACCCTCTTTTAATAATATATCATTAAAATAATAATTTATTTATATATCTAGCGAAATTTTAAAAAATCTTCTTCATAAATTAATCTCTTAGAAATTTCTCCTCTTAAATTATCAGTGACTAATCTAGCAACTTCTTTCTTAGAAAAATTTCCAATTAACCAAGATAATTTAATAAAAGCAGTCTCAGTTAACATATCTTCACAGAATATGATTCCAATTTCCTTCAATCTTCTACCATTTTTATAAATATCAGCATGTACTGCACCAAAAATACAATTCGAAGTTAAAACTACAAAACCACCAGAATCAATAAATTTCTTCAAAGCTTTGTAATTTCCTAAATTCTCTTCAATATTAATCGGAGCTTGTCCAATACCAGAAGATTCAAGTACAAATCCCTTATATTTTTTAGACGTTAAAGTATTAATCAAATCAGCATTCATATTTGGATAAACTCTCAAAACAGCAACTTTTTCTTCAAATTTATTTTTTATAATTAATTTCCCAGAAACTTCTTTTGTATATGGTTTTAAAAAATCAATTTTCTTCTTCTCATAATCAACTCTTGCAATTATTGTATCATTCACAGCTTTGAAAGCATCTCTCCTAGATGTATGCAATTTCTTAGTTTTTGTAGCAGGAAATATGGCACAGAAATTATCACTAGAATTTTCATGCATACATATTCCAACACCTTTGAAATCACTATTAGTTATAAAATAAGCAGCTGAAAGTAAATTTAATTTAGCATCAGTACTTCCTCTATCAGAACTTCTCTGTGCTCCGACTAATAAAATAGGTATTGGTAAATTCTCAAAAATAAAAGACAAAGCAGTAGCAGTTAAAGCTAAAGTATCTGTCCCATGCCCAATTATGATTCCATTAATTCCATTTTTAATTTCTTTTTCAATTGCTTTAGCAAGTATTTGATAATGAGTAAATCTTACATCTTCGGACATTAAATTAAGAACATTACTTGATTTGATATTTGCTATATTAAGTATTTCAGGAAACATATTCACAAGATCTTCAGAACTAAAACCCGTAACTACACCACCAGTTTCATAGTCTACTTTTGATGCTATAGTTCCTCCAGTATGTAATATTGAAATAGTTTTAAGATTTGGATTAAACTTTACTTTAGTTTCAACCTTTGGGATTACTTTAATCTCTTTTTTAAGTTCTTTAATTTTAGAGATATTTTTCTTATCTAATCCTACATTGTATCCAGAACTTAATTTTAATGTTAAAATATTTTTATCAGGACTATTCATTACTAATCCTTGCAGAATTGCACCATCTTTTGTTTTAACTTCAACATAACTTCCTGGTTTCATAATAATTCTAAACTTTCTTTTATTTATTAAATCTATTGGTGTAAAATTTATCTCTAAATTTAATTTTACTACTCATTAAAGAATAAATTCTCTAAGTTCATTCAAAACACTAGATAGTACCAATATAGCTATAACTAATAGAAAGTATATATTAAATATAGAAAATATTTAAATAGAACTTATCAACAGTATATAAATATAATATTAAAGTTCAAATTCATTGATTTTATTGGGCAATAAAATCGGGCAAACTTGAAATGAACTTTTCTTGGGTTGTACATTTCGTTGTTAGTCACAACTATTCATTCAGCAAAAGATCCAACTTTGGGCAAAGTTAAAAACTTTTTCTAAGAATAGAATATGCTCACATAAATATATAGTTTGTGGTAATAGAGTATATAGATTCATAATAAAAAACAAAAAGGAAAACACTTGGGGGTAAAAATGGAATTTATTATACAAAATGCATTGGAACATGCACAAAACACAGTAGATCCAGATATACAAATAGGAAGAGCTAGCATCAAAGTAATTGGATGCGGTGGTGCTGGTTGCAATATGACAACTTGGCTTTACAAAAAAGGAGTTCAAGGTGCAGAAATTGTTGCTATGAATACAGACAAACAACACTTAGATATGATGAGTGCTGATAAAAAGATTTTAATCGGTAGAGACTTAACAAGAGGTTTAGGTGCTGGTGGTTATGCTAATGTTGGTATGGAAGCTGCAAAAGAACAACTTCCTGAAGTTAAAGATGCTCTAAAAGGAGCAGACATGGTATTTATTTGTGCTGGGATGGGAGGTGGTACAGGTACTGGTTCTGCACCTGTTGTTGCTCAAGCAGCTCGTGATATTGGTGCTATAGTTATTGGAACAGTAACAAGTCCATTCACAATAGAAAGAGCTAGAGTAGACAAAGCAGAATTTGGTTTGCAACAATTAAGAAGTGTCTCAGACACTGTAATTGTTATAGACAATAATAGATTAGTTCAAATTGCTGGGAATTTACCAGTACAACAAGCTTTTGCAGTAGCTAATGAATTAGTTGCTACAATGATTAAAGGTATTGTTGAAATAATTGCCGTACCTAGTTTAGTAAATCTAGACTACGCAGATGTAAAAGCAATTATGACTAATGGTGGAGTGTCTGTAGTAGGTGTAGGTGAATCAGATGGCGAACGTAGAGTAGAGGAAGCTACAAAAAGAGCTTTAACAAATCCTTTACTTGATGTAAGTTACAAAGGTGCTACAGGTGCTTTAATCCACGTAACTGGTGGCCAAGATATGACTCTTGATGAAGTAAGTAGAATTGGTGAGTTAGTCACAGAAAGCTTAGATCCAGATTCAAATTGCATCTGGGGTGCAAGAGTTGACGACCACATGAAGGGTAAAATCAGAGTAATGGCTATTATAACTGGAGTTCAAAGCCCATATGTTTTAGGTAGATCAGTAAACTCTCAACCAAGCTTTGAGAAATCTAGAACAATGAGTAGAGAATTAGGTATTGATGTAGTGCACGGAAAGCGTTACTAAAATCATGCTTTAGGGCTATATACGTAGAATTCTTTTCTACCCCCTTGCCCTAAAAACCCTCTATAAGGCTAAGGTCCTTCCCGGACTTTAGTCCTTTTTTCTTCTTAAAACACATATAATCCTCTCTGTCGCAATAAAGGGTGATGATTAATATTTTAGTCAAACTTTATTTTTTATATTGAAACTAAAAATTTGAAAAAGTCAACTTTTCAATAAATTTTCTAATTCTTTATTTAGATATCATAATTTACTTTTAAATATTATATTGTTATAAAACTAAATATTCAATTAAATTTCCTAATCTTCAGATTCCATTTTTTAGAATTATTAAATAATTCAGTGCTATTTATTGTGTAAATAATTTCAAAAGAACTTTTTCTAAGAAAAAAATTCTGGAATTCTAAAGTAAAATATTTTAATATTTCTTTAATGTTTAAATCAATTTCTATTAAACTTCCTTTCTCAGTTTTAGCATAATTCAAAGCAATATCTACATTATCAGTAAAATGTTGTCTTGCTAAGTTTTGTATTTTAGAAAGTTCAAGTATTTCTTTATTCATAGTTTCAGGATAATTTAAACCACCCATTTCTCTTATTTTTAATATTTTGCCCCAAGCATCATCTAATCTATTCTTAAGATTATTATCGAACTCCATATATTCAGAATTTTTTAATCCACGATATAATTTCATTTTATCTCAGACTTATTTCTTATGTTTATAAAAGACGTGATCAAGATTTCTTTTTAAAACAGTCCCGACTGGAAGTAATTTACCACGTTCTTTATCATTTCTTTCTCCATATTTTTCAAAATAAATAACATTCTCTAATGGTTCCCTTCTTGATTTCTCTTCAATCTCTTCAGGATATCCCAAAGCAATTATAGCTTGTGGTCTTACATCATCTGCAATTCCAATTATTTCTCTAAGTTTTATCTCATCAAAAGCTCCAATCCAAACACTTCCTAAACCTAATTCTTGAGCTTTTAATATTAAATTTTCAATTGCAGCAGCACAGTTTTGTACAGCATACAAAGCTTCACCTCTAATATTAAACAACTTTCTTATTTTAGTAGTTTCGCTGCATACAACAATTAAAATTGGTGCTCTCAATACCCAATATTGTTCATCACAAATTTTAGTTATTTTCTCTAAATTTTCCTTCTTTCTTACAATAACAAATCTCCAATTTTGAACATTTCCAGAATTAGGGGCCATAATAGAATATTCTAAACAATCAGCAATTAAATACCAAGGGACCTCTAATTTCTTAAATCTCCTAACACTCCTTCTTTCTTTAATCACTTGATCTAATTCCATTTTACAATCAAAACCTTTTTATCCTCTTGATAAATATTAGGTAGCATGGATTATATTAAATTAACT
Organism: Candidatus Woesearchaeota archaeon; assembly: GCA_964373095.1. Taxonomy (GTDB): domain Archaea; phylum Nanobdellota; class Nanobdellia; order SCGC-AAA011-G17; family GW2011-AR18; genus CAYJSR01. The sequence continues at coordinate 5,487 of CAYJSR010000024.1, read as the reverse complement.
GAATATTACCAAAGATTAGAAAAAACCTCTAAAAGGTTAGAAAAAACAAGTATAATCTCTGAATTATTAAAAGAAATTAAGAAAGAACAAGATCAAGAACCAATAATAAACCTTATTAGAGGCTCTGTTTTTCCAGCATGGGAGCAAAGAAAGATTGGCGTTTCAGATAGTTTAATAATAAAAGCAATAGTTACTTCCACAGGAAATACAAAAGAAATAATAGAATCAATGTTTGCTAAGTTAGGAGATTTAGGTGAGGTAGCTAAAGAATTAACAGTAAACAAAAAACAAACAACATTACAAACAAAAAAATTAACTTGTAATATAGTCTATAACAAAATAAGGGATCTAGCAGAATTAGAAGGTGAAGGTACAGTTAACAGAAAAGTAGGATTAATTTCAGAGTTATTAACTTCAGCAGAACCACAAGAAGCAAGATTTATTGTAAGAACAATTTTAGAACAATTAAGAATTGGTGCAGCAGATGGAACAATAAGAGACGCAATAGTCTGGTGTTTTTTTGCAGACAAGTTAAAATTAGTATATAATAAAGAATCAAATGAAGTAACAATTCCAGAAGATAAGAAAAAAGAATTTGACATTTTCTTAGAAAAAGTACAACATGGTTATGATTTAACAAATGATTTTGCAGAAGTTTTTAAGATCATTAAGGAAGAAGGAATTACTGGTTTAGAAAAGATAACATTAAAAGCTGGTAAACCAATAAACGTAATGTTATTTCAAAAAGTAAAAAACATAAAAGAAGCATTCGAAGTTGTAGGTCGCCCAGCTGCCTTTGAATATAAGATAGATGGTTTTAGAATGCAGATTCACTGTAAAAACGGGAAAATATCTTTATACACAAGAGGTTTAGAAAACGTAACAAAACAATTCCCGGATATAGTAGAATCCTTAAAAAAAAGCATAAATGAAGAAAATTATATTATTGATACTGAAGTTATAGGAATAGATCCAAAAACAAAGAAATTATTACCATTTCAAAATATTTCTCAGAGAATAAAAAGAAAATATGATATTAAACAATTAGCAAGAGAAATTCCAGTAATAATAAATGTATTTGATGTCATATCTTTCAACAATGAGAGTTTTCTAGATGCTCCATTTCACAGAAGAAGACACATCATAGAAAAAATAGTAAAAACAATTCAAGAAAAGATACAACCAATAAAACAGATAGTAACTGATAACGAAGAACTAGTAGAAGAATTTTATAAAAAATCTCTAGCTCTAGGTAATGAAGGAATAATGGCAAAAAATTTAGGTAGTGTTTATCAACCAGGTTCAAGAGTTGGTTTTGGTGTAAAAATAAAACCCATTTTAGAGACTTTAGACTTAGTTATAGTTAAAGCAGACACAGGTGAAGGAAAAAGAGCAGGTTGGTTATCTTCTTATACAATTGCTTGTTATGATAAGAAAAAGGAAAAATTTTTAGAAATTGGGAAAGTAAGTACAGGTATGAAAGAGATAGAACAAGAATCAGGAGTTACTTTTGATGAACTTACAAAATTATTAAAACCATTGATACAAAAACAAGAAGGAACAGAAGTAATTGTTACACCAAGAATAATTATTGAAGTAGCATATGAAGAAATTCAAGCAAGTCAAGAATATAGTTCAGGATTTGCTTTAAGATTTCCAAGATTTTTACAATTGAGAACTGATAAATCATTAAATGAAATAAATACAATTGAAGATATAAAAAGAATTTATAATATTCAAAGATCTAGAAATAATTAAGTTCACTATTTATACAAAAATTAGTTATATTCCTCAAGTAACAAAAACATTTAAATAGGAGCTTATTACTACTAATACAAAAAAACACCATTTAAAAAAAGTGGGTGACACAGGGGGCTGTTTATTAATGATCGTCAAAGATGAATTTTTAGGAAAACTAAGAAGGTATTTTAATTTGAATTTATATGAAGTCCGCATTTGGACTGCTCTTTTATCTCGTGGCGTTTCTACGGCAGGTGAATTAAGTGACATTGGTAGTGTACCGAGAAGCAGAGCTTACGACGTTTTAGAAAGCTTAGAAAAGAAAGGTTTTGTAGTTATGAAACTTGGTAAACCAATAAAGTACATCGCAGTAGAGCCCATAGAAGTTGTTGAAAGAGTTAAGAAAAATATTCAAGTTGAAGCAGAACAATCAGTTCAAAAATTAAGAGAATTAAATTCAAATGATGTAATTAAAGAATTAACTAATTTGCACAAACAAGGTATTGAGTTTATTGATTCAACAGATTTATCTGGTGCAATAAGAGGAAAAGCTAATCTTTATACACATTTAGAATTGATGGTAAAAAACGCTGAAAAATCAATTACACTTGTTACAACACCAAAAGGCTTTGTAAGAAAAGTAGAAGCTCTAAAACCAGTATTACAAAGATTAAGCAAGAAAGGAGTTCAAATAAGAATTGCTGCACCATTAACAAAAGAATGTCAAAATGCAGTTAGAGATCTTAAAGGTATAGCAGAAGTTAAGGATTCTGGTAAATTAATTACAAGATTTTGTATTATTGATAGCAAGGAATTATTATTTATGGCTATGCATGATGAAGAAGTTCATCCAACTTACGATGTAGGTATATGGGTGAATACTCCATTTTTTGCAAGTGCATTAGAAAATATTTTCAACGTAGCATGGAAAGACTTTGAACCATCATCTAAAAAGTTCAAAGATTAATTTCTTTTTTTATTTTAATTTTGTTCTTCCAGTATCAACCTTTAGAATTTTCACATTTTTAGGTATTTTATTTCTCATTCGTAATAGTAAAGCTAAACCAGCAATTCCAAGGGTTCACAATTTATGCATAATTATATATTCTTATAAAACTTTCTAAAAAACAAAATAAAAACCTTTATATAACAATTTCAATCTAAACTACTATGGATAAAAGGGCTGTATTAATTATAATAGGATTATTTATAGCAGTTTTATTTTTATCAACAATAGGGAATTTCTTAACAGGGAATGCAGTTTTAGAGCAGAAAGAAATAACTCTAAAAAACTACCCCTATCCATTTGTTAAAAACTATGTTCCAAATGATGTTTATATTGTTCTACCATACGATTCGAGATACGAAGAATACAATTCAGCAATTAATATTGCTAGATCATTAAAAGGAACAAATTCTTTAATTCAAGCTCCAAAGATAGTTACTGATAAAGAAGTTCCAGAAGGAACGCACAATCTAATATTAATAGGCAACCCATGTAACAATCAATTAATTGCAAAAGAATTAGATTCAGATCAATGCAATTTAAATTTACAAAAAGGACAAGGCTATATAAAATTAATTAATCATAAGATATCAAGTACAATTATTATTTCAGGTTACTCATTAAAAGAAATCCCTAAAGCAACATCAGTATTAATAAATAATAATTATTATCCATTAAGGGGAATGGAGATTGAAGTATATGGCACAAATAGTTTAGTTTTGAATTACCACTAAACTAGAAGTATAGCTGTCAATTCTATGTTCATTCATTTTTCTAATTTCAGAATAAGCTTTAGTTAATTCAATACTTCTCTCTTTTATTATTTGACTAGATAATTGTTTTAATTTATTAGCATAAGTTCCAGGTCTTGAAGCAAATTTACTTATGTTTATAACTTCAAATTTTAATTTCTTAACTAGTTCTAAGGTTTTTATAAAATCTTCTTCAGTCTCAGTAGGATAACCAACAATGATATCAGTACTAATATCAATCTCAGGAATCTCTTTTCTAAATTTATTAATAATATCTTCAAATTCTTCTACAGTGTACTTTCTCTTCATTTCTTTAAGAACTTTATTACTCCCGCTTTGTACAGGCAGATGAACAAACTTCATAATTTTAGGATTTTTATAAACTTCAATTAAATCATCAACATATTTTCTTGTATGTTCTGGATTTCCCATTCCAACCCTAATAATAAATCTACCATCAATATTAATAATTTCTTTTAGTAAATCAACTAAATTATATCCTAAGTCTAAACCATAACAAGCATTATCTGTGCTAGTTAAATTAATCTTTCTATAACCTAAATTAATATATTTTTTAACTTCTTCAACAATTTTTTCTTTAGGATATGATGTTAAATCTCCTTTAGCCAACTTAGTTGAACAAAAACCACAAAAAGATTTACAACCTTCAGAAATTTGTATTGAAGCAATTTTATCACTAAAATTAATCTTAGGCAATCCTAACTTAATTTCCTTTCTTTTATTGGTTAAAACAACTTGTTCATTATTTAGTACTTTGTTAACAACTTCAGATATTTCAGTAATATTTTGTGTACTAACTAATGCAACACCTAAAGATAAAAATTTACTAAGCTTATTTTTTTCAGAAACAGGCATGCATCCAGTAATAATTAATTTTTTGTCAGAATAATTTTTCTTTATATCTTCTATTTGGCTAAGTATTTTACTTACAGTTACATTTTTTACAGCACAAGAATTTATTATAACAACATCACATTCATTAACATCCCTAACTATTTGATGATCTGATTCCAATAACATTCCAGCAATTATTGCACCATTATCATAATTTGCAGTACATCCATAATTTTCAATATAAATGCTGGCCATGAAATAAAAAACTAAAAGGTAAATATTTAAAAGCTTCTATATTATTAAATTCATGACAATATATTCACCAAAAATAACAAAGGCAGATATTGGAAAATTTGCAAATAGAGTATTAGGTATCTTGGATAAAGAAAGAATAGAAAATGTTAGAGATTTAGAATCAAAATTAGGAACAATATTCAGAGTAGAAGAAGATCAAGCAGCGTATATATTAGTTACAACTAGGCCGTCACATGGCACCGCAGTTACAACAGTAGAGTATACAATACAAGGTGTAGGAGATTCTCTAACATTTAAGATAAATACTCAAGTTGGAATATCACATTTTATATTAAAATGTAATGCCAATTTAATAGGTTATAGCCCTTGTATCATAGATAAATTTGGTAATGTTATCCAGAATAAAATAATATATGGAATTACTATGCAATCAATAAGAGATGAATTGCAATCATTAAAATTCTATCCTGAAAGAGATATACAAAGGCAACAAGCTTAAATTAATTAAAATATTTATAATTTTATTTTTTGTCATCAGATTGTGTCATCAGATCGTGCATTCTCAAAATATTGCTTAGTTAATTCCCTAACATCATCCCATAGGGCAACTGTCTCTCTACGATGTTCTTCAACAGAGTAACCAGGTATAATATCAAATCTCAAAAAAGAATAAAGGCTATCGCGATCAACACATTCTCTAGGACATCTAAAATTTTCTGAGGTATATACTCAAGAATTACTAACCCTATAACAGACATTGCCACTTACATCTTTTGTACATTCTTCATATATAGATGTAGAACCTTCTACATCAAAACTCCAACTTCTTCCAACAGGAACTTCACAACTAACGTCCAATACGTCCAATGTTTGCCCCTC
>CAYJSR010000023.1:0-10775 GCA_964373095.1 Candidatus Woesearchaeota archaeon | reverse complement strand
AGTTGTTTTCAGTATGATAATAAGAAAGGTAATGAAGGTATATTAGGAGGTAATGATTAATGGTTGCACCAAGATTTAGATCAAGAAGATTTAGAAGAGTTCATGTAAAGACTCCTGGTGGTAGTGTGAAATTGCATCATGAAAGAAGAAGACCAGGTAAACCACAATGTGCTGATTGTGGAAAATATTTAAAAGGAGTAATTAGGGGAATTATATCTAAAGTCAGAAAGACATCTAAGACTCAACGGAGACCTGAAAGACCTTATGGTGGTGTACTTTGTAGTAAATGCATGAGAAAATTAATTGTTATTAAAGCAAGGTCAATGGTGATGAAAGATGGTTAAAGTTGGACAGATAGCAATAAAAATAGCTGGAAGAGATGCAGGACAACTTTGTGTAGTTATTGAAGTTTTAGATGATAATTATGTTTTAATTGACGGTATGACTAGAAGAAGAAAATGCAATATTGATCATCTTGAATTTTTAGGCAGAGAAATCAAAATTAAGAAAGGTGTAAATAATGCTGAAATTAAAGTTGCATTGAAAACTGCTGGTTTTGATATTCCTGAGATTAAAAAAGGAACTAAAAAAGAAAAGAAAGTAAAACAAATTAAGATTAGAAAATCTAATAAGAAAGATGCAGTTGAAGTTGTTGATAAGAAAAAGGCTAAGAAGAAATAATGGCTGTAGATAACAATCTAAAAGAAAAGTATATGGAATATCAATTCTTGATGCAGCAGTTACAGCAATTGCAACAAAATAATTCTTCACTTGAAAAACATATATCTGATTTAAATTCTTTAAAGAATAATCTTGAAAATATTTCTAAAACTAAGGTTAATACTGAATCTTTGATGCCTTTAGGCAGTGGAATATTTTTAAAATCTGAATTAAAAGATAATAAAACTGTTATTATGAATGTTGGATCCAATGTTTGCGTTGAGAAAAATATTGATGAAGCTATGATTATTGTAGATAAACAATTAGGAGAAGTTGTTAATGTTATGGAAACTCTTCAAAGTGAGATTATGACTACTACTTCAATGTTGCAAGAGATGCAAGAAAACTTTAAGAAATTAAGAGTTGATCAATTAGGTGAGTAATTCTTATTTAGTTTAATGTAGTTTAGTTTATAATAATCTATTTAAAAGAGACTTTTATTTGTATTTCATGATTATTGATTCTAAAGTTGCAAGAGAGTATTATTCTAGGCCTGAGGTCTATAAAGAATTGATGAGGCTTTCTAAAAATCGTGAAGTTCAGGCATGGTTTGGCGATGTTCGTGGAAGAAGACCAGAAATAGTAAATTACGATGGAGATCTTAAAGATATAATTAAACAAGGAATGACTTCTTTTCATGTAAGTGAAGAAAGATGGAGAGATCCTATGCAACTTGAATCAGGATTAAGTAAAAAACAACTTGATGAACAAAGAATTGGATGGGATGCGTTGATAGATATTGATAGCAAAAATTTAGATTTGAGTTTTATTTGCGGAGAATTAGTCATAGATGCTTTAAAATTTCATGATGTTAAAAATTACTCTTTAAAATTTAGTGGTAATCATGGAGTACATATAGCTATTCCATTTGAAGCTTTTCCTAATGAAGTTAATAATGTGAATATTAAAGATTATTTTCCTGATGGTGTGAGAGTTATTTCTGAATATATTAAAGATATGATTAAAGAATTTCTTATTTCTAAAATACTTGAGAAATATAAAATTGAAGATGTTGCGAAAAGTATTGGTAAAGAAGTTAAAGATTTAATTGTTGATGGAAAGTTTAATCCGTATGCTGCTGTTGATATAGATTCTGTATTAATAAGTTCGAGACATTTATTTAGAAGTGTTTATAGTTTTAATGAAAAATCTGGATTAATTAGTATACCTTTAAAAAATATAAAGGATTTTAATATTGAAGATGCAAGACCTGAGAATGTTAAAGTTAATATAAAATTTTTAGATTCTGATTCTGTTGAAAAAGGCGAAGCTAAACAATTATTAATTCAAGCTTTTGATTGGGTTAAAAAAACTAGGATTATTGAAGAACCTAAATTTGAGAGAAAATTCGAAGTTCCTAAAACTGCAATAAAAGCAGATTATTTTCCAAATTGCATATTAAAATTAATGGGTGGAGTTAAGGATGATGGGAGAAAAAGGGGAATATTTATTTTAACTAATTTTTTACAAAACGTTGGCTGGAATTTAGATGATATTGAGAAATTTTTATTAAATTGGAATTTAAAAAATAAAGAACAGTTAAGAGAAGGATATATAAAAGCACAAATTAGTTGGTTTAAACGCCAGAAAAAGCTTGTTTTACCGCCAAATTGTGATAATTCTGCTTATTATAAATCAATGGGCCTTAAATGCGAAGATAGTATTTGTAATATGTGCAAGAACCCTGTGAATTATACTTTTAAAAGGTTTAAACTTAGTCAAGAAAGTGATCATAAAAATAAACCAAAACCAGTTCAAAAGTTTAGGAAAGTTTTAAATATCTAGGTTATTACTCTATGATGGTAATTTATTATGTCTGGGGTTATAATGAGTGATCGTGTACGTCTTACTGATGAAGAATTTGAACAATTGGTTGGAACAGCTAGTGATGGTTCTTTAGAGGACCTTGTTAGATGTACTGCGATTAGAACTTTAGCAGAAACAAAAGATAGAAAATTATATCTCTTGTTTTTAAACTTAATTTGTGAAGGATCTGAGCATACAAAGCTAGATTCCATACTTGCTATGGGTATTTCAAAAGATAGTAGGGTATTGTTTCCTTTAATGAACTTTTATAATTATGCGACTACTGAAGAAAGAAATAGAATTTTGATGGCTATGCAAAATCTTGGTGATCCTAGGGCCTTGCCTTTTTTGTATGCTGTATTTTCTGAGACAAGGGATGAATCATTAGCAAATGTCGCTTTAGAGGCTTATACTAATATTAATGCTTCTTTAGATCAAAGATTTTTTTATAGGTTTGTTGGTGAAGAATCTGTTAGAAGTGATGCAAAAAGAGGAGTTGAATTGACTGTTCATGTTAAATCTCTTGAAGATTTGGAGAATTCTAGAGAAAAAATATTCAATGATTTTAATAATGATAGGCCTCAAACTTATGTTGTTCTTCCTAATGGTGCTTTATATGTTGGTGGTTTAATACATGAACATGTTGAAGTTGCTATGGGTAATGACGTACTTGCAGCTGGAGAAATTGAATTTAATAATAATTTTGGAGTTAATTATTTTAATAATAGATCAAATGGATATTATCCTAGTTCAAATTCACTTAGATTTTTACAAGAATCTTTGGACGAAGCTAGAATTCCTAGGGCTGATGGATTTAGAAGCGAGATCTTTCCGAAGGATGGATATAATGATAAAGAATTTTTGAGAATGTTCGCCTTGTTTAAAGATTAGTATTTTATTCTAAATTCTATTAGTTTATTTCCTTCTATTCTGCCTTGCAAATATCTTCTATATATCTCAAAACAACGGTGATGCCCATTTTTAATTACTATTGTTGAACCAGGATATTTAGTTGAATCTGATTTTGAGAATTGCCTATACCCTTCTATAGGATCTTTTGTATATTCTATCAATCTTTCATTATTTCTAGACATTTGACTCTTTAACTGAATTTCATTTATGGGATGCTTCAATATATGTCTTTGTAGATTTAATTCTTTTACCATAACATAAAATCTTTTTGGATCTTTGTTTGATGGAAGGTCTTTAAGATGTTCGTTCCCAGGTTTTATCTCTTCGATTTTTGTTTTTGTTATTCTAAGCCATTGAATTGTTGTTTCTATGATTTGCTTTATTCTTTTATTTATTAATTTCTTTAGTTCTGGGCTCAATTCTTTACCTTTTATTGAATTCAATAATTCTATTATTCTGCTTGATTCATTAAGTAAACTCTTTAACTTTGGATTTCCTTCCTCAAGAAAGAGTAATTTAGATAGACCCAAAATCAAATTTTTTATTCTGCTCTTGTTTTCTTTTGGTCTTTCAAAATTTTCATCTAACAAACTTTCTTTCAATGTATTTATTACTTCTAATTTGTCTTCTATTATGTCCATTAATGATTCTTATCTATTTTAACTTATATAAGTTTCTTTTTATCTAATCTTCTTAAGAATTCTTTAAATTGATTTACATTCTTTGGTCTTGAAGTATAATGACAACGTTCAAAATCTAATAATATAGGTTTATTCTTATTTATTATAATATTTTTAATAGGATTATGAAATTCTTCTTTGTTAATATTTAATTTATCTAGAATTTTGCATTGATTCATTATTCCTTGTAAAATTTCTTCTGGGTTTATATCTTCTTTTAAATAATTTCTTAATAGTTTTCCTTCTATTAACTTATAGCAAAAATAATCTTCACCATTTTCTATTATTTCAGGGCCTATATTGTATTTATTTAATAATTTCAAAAAATTTATCTCATTTTTAATTCTATTGTGTGCTCTTGATTCTGGATTTTTTACTTTTATAGCTATATCTATTTTGTTTTTCCTGAATCTATAGATTAATCCGCGTTTTCCTCTTGCGAATAGTGTTGGATTATATTTTAGAAACTTATTTGGAATCATATAATATTACTATTAGAAATATTTATATAGCAATTGGTATGAATAAACTCATGGTAAGAGGTGGTAAAGTATTTTTAATAATATTATTTGTATTAGTCTTATCTTTCAATGTTTTTGCCGTTGTAGATAATGTTGCTTGTACTCCTGTTTGTACTGCAACTCAAACTTGTACAAATGGTGCTTGTGTAGATAATACACAGATTGATCCAGGTGCTACTGGACAAGCAACTGCTGGAGTTTTTGATTCTACAAAGTCTACTAATTGGTTATTGAATGCAACTTCAAATAGATCTATGACTCTAGATATTAAGGCTTTGGCTGATATTGCAATAATGCAAAAAGGTTCAGGACAATTTTCAGGTTTAGTTCAAACGTTAAAAGCAAAAGAAGATAATTCTAGCAATTGTTGGCCGCAAGGTGGTTGTAAAGTTAGAGATACTTCAATAGCAACTTTAGCTTTATCTTTAGCTGGACAAGATGTTAGTAAAGAAGTTCAATGGTTAAAAGATGCTAGAACAGCTATGCCTAATAGTGGTAAATGGTGGATTGTTATAAAGGGGAATAATGGTTCTTGCACTTTTAATTTTCTTGGAGGACAAAAAACATTTACTTTAGATGAAGATAAAATAAAATCTGGTCAGAGTTTTACACGTGGGCAATATTATATTGAACTAAACGAACTAAGTAATTTATTAACTGCTAGTAAATTAAGGCCTGAAATAAATATGAGTTGCGATCCAAGTCTAGGAAGTCCTATTACTACTTTAATCTTTAAACCAAATGAGAACACTTTCTTTATACAAAGAAGTGATCCTGGTCTTAATTTAAATCTTAACGTTGCAAATGCTTGTTATGGTGCACAGAAAGGTACATCTTGTAATTATATGGACACTGCTTATGCTACCTGGGCTTTACTTGAAATTAAAGCAATAACTAATGACCAAAGTTTAGAATTAGATAATCTTGGAACACATATTTATTTGGAAAGTCAAGCTTTGAATAAGAAAAGTGATCCAAGAGCTTTAGGGTTATTAAATCGCATATTAATAAAATCTGGAAGTGCTGCACCTTCATTTATTGCTGACTTGGTTAATTTGCAAAGACCTGATGGAAGTTGGGGTGGAGATGCAATTTCTACTTCAATAGCTATGTTTGGATTATATGCTAGTGATAAAGCTGATGCAGTTAGTAAGGCTTATGTTTATTTATCTGGAAAAACTGATTCTGTAGGTAGTTGGGGAGATGATATTGAAGCTACATCTTGGGCTTTGATTGCTTTACATGGCGCAGAACTTTCTAGAGTTAGTATTTCTAGTAATCTAAATACTCTTCCTTCTAGTGCTGCTGAAATTTGTGGTAATAATATTGATGATGATTTAAATGGTGTTAAGGATTGTGCAGATGTTGTTTGTATAAATAATGCTGCATGCCATTGTGTAAATAATATCATGGATGGAAATGAATTGGGTAGGGATTGTGGGGGTGATTGTAGTTCATGCTTACCATTAGGAGGACAAAATGGATCTGTATATACTCCTCCAATAGATGATAATCGACCTAGAACTAATGGAACTAATGCTGGAAATGATACTAGGACTGCAGGAGATGGTAGTGGAAGTTTATGGTGGATATGGGTCTTAATAATTTTAATATTATTAGGTGGTGGATTTATATTTTATACTAAATATGTTCAAACTGGAAAAATTGATTTAGGTAATTTATTTAAGAAGAAACCTAAGGGTCCTAGTTTTGAAGAATTTAGGAGACAAGCTGAGTTTAAACCTATACAATCTTCTCCTCAAAGACCACAAAATATGGGTGCTAGACCTGCAATGAATGTTTCTCATCCTAGAGAAGAAGATGAGTTAGATAAATCTATAAGGGAAGCAGAAAAGCTCCTTAAAGGCTAATCTTTCAATGATATTTAAAATTAATTTTAGGATCTTGGTGTTTATACTTTTATTCTTTATAGTTTTGTTTTCTGTTAATGCTGTCCAATTTAGGTTATATAAAGATAATTACAAGGCATTTGAAACTGTTCAATTTGAAGCTTATTTTGATAATATGACCTTATCTAAAACATTGACTGCTTCTAATTTGGCTTTATTTAATAATATTAATTCTATTAATATTGCTAAAACTGTTGTTAAAATAAATGATAGTGCTTATGCTTTTTATTTTGATTTACCCAATATTCAAGAAGGAATTTACAATCTTAGTTTGATTAATATTGGTTATACTAAGAATAATAATTTTAAAATTGGAAGTTTTTCTACTGATTTAAAAATTGTTAATGGTTCTGAAGATATTTTACAAATAAGGCCTGGATATGTTCTTAGTAATATAACTATTTATAATGAATTGCAACTTACCATAAATTTTGTAAATAAAGGCAATAATACTTTGAATATTAATTTAGAAAATGATTCTGATTTTTTTGACTTTCAGAAAAATAATATTGTTTTAGTTTCTGGTGCTTCTAAATCTGTTAATGTTTTAACTTCAATATTTAATCAAAACAAACCAAATTTTACAGGCAATATAAAAGTTAATTATGGTAATAATCCTGGTAATTTATTAAATAATTATATAATTCCTTTTAATATAATTAGAATTGATTTTGTTAATAATCCTATTAATACAAATGTTGTCTTATTAAATAATATTTCAGTAAATATTACTAATCTCTCATCAGAACAACGTTCTAATGCTTTTTATTTAACGACTTTATCAAATAAAATATTAAATAATATTAGTTTGAATCTAAATTTAGGGGATTATTATCCTTCAGGCCAAATATTAGTAAATAACAATTTAAGTCTTGTATTATATAATCTAACATATTTTATTGAAGGCAATGTCAGTAAGATTTTGGATATAAGTCCTAAGACTGCTGATTTAATTGAAGCATTAAGTAGCACTGTTTTTCTTCTAAATATAAACAATACAAAAAACTTTACAGAGGGAACTTACGTTGGTAATTTAATTGTGAATAGTTCTGAAGGTGCATATTTAAATATTCCGGTTATTATCAATGTCGCTCCTAGTAATGTTGTTATTAATCGTACTGTTAATTTGCCTCTGAATAATACTAACAATACAAATCTTACTTTAGTTAATTATACTGACATTGCTACTAGTAGTAAGAATTCTAACGTCTTTGTTATTACTATCATTGTTTTTTTAATTTTATTATTCTTAATTTATTTAGTTTATAAAAAAACTAAATCTAAAGAAACTGAATTTGATCAATTTGTTGATAGAGTCAAACAAAGAAGAAATTAATTTTCTTTTTTATCACCTTCTAATTGTTCTATCCTTGTTGATAAATTGTTTATTAATATATTAAAATGATGTAGTTTACCTAACATTTCATTTAAACCAAATGAAAATTCTCTTATTGGCATTGTTATTTTTTCAGTATCTAGGATTTCTAAACCTGATGGTAAATAATCGTAACAAAAATTTAGTAATTTAGCAAAATCATGCATTTTCATTTCAACCTCTACAAATGTTGAAAAAAACTTCTCTTTTATCTTTGCAGTATCTGTTAATTCTTGTTTTAATAATTCCATTCCTTCTTCAGTTTTTAGTTTTTCTATAACTTTGTTCATTACTTCTTTTACATGATCTTCAGGAAAACCTAAAACTTCTATATTTGCTCTAATTGTGAATACCATTTTTGTATCGTTTTATTTTTTGATATTATAATCAAACCTACTGCAGCTAAGATCACAATTAATAAATATATTGCTATTTTCTTAGCTTTTACGTTTGCTGATTCGTATATTGTATCTCCTGTGATTGTGTTTTTCATAGCATTTATAATGTTTTCGGGAGGATAGCTTGTACTGTTAAAAAAGGCTGATGGTGTTAATATACTATTATTCATTGATAGACTATCATTTATACAATTATTAATTATTGTTATGTTTTGTTTTATACTGCTATTTAATGCTTGGATGTTTATTGTATAATAATCTGTTGTTATTGTACAATCTCTTGGTATATTTACTGTTAAATTGAAAGTCGTATAATTAAATTTATTAATTAATAAATTTTGGGTTATGTTTGTTATGTTTTCTATGAAATATCTTATTTGATAATAACTATTATTTCCTGAATAAGCAGATATTGTGGCTGTTAAGTTCTCACCTATGTTTATCTTTTTACTTCTATTTATGTATAACTTGTCTAAACTTATATTTGATATTGGGCTTTTTTGTACTTCTACGAAGATTTTTAGTTCATTGTAAGTTTTAGTATTTATATTATTACAGCTTATATCCCTTAAGTTATTCTTTATTATTAGAGTTGTATTTTCTGATAAACTTGGCGTGAATTGTTTTAGATTTGTATTTGTGGTTGAAATTCTTTCTTTTAATATATTGCTTTTATCATCTTCTATCCAATAATCTATTGTAAAATTGTAACTCTTATTGCTTAATATGTTATTAATGGTTATCTTCTCTTTGTTTTGATAGGAAGATTTGTCTGTTTCTAATTTTAGTGATACATTGCAATATCCATCTTGTAATTGTGGTTCTGTTTCTTTAATGCTGCTGCATAATTGAATTAAATCTAGATTACAATTACTAGTATTATTTGAATAATTTAGCTCTAATGTTGTGTTGTTTATTACTTCATTTACTATTGAATCATTTATAGGAATTAGATCTTCTATTGATGTATTAGAGTCTGTTTCATTTATGTAAATAATTGTTCCATTGCAATATTCCATAGCTGAAGCTATTGTTGGCAATGTTAACATTATCAATATTATTATATATACTTTCATAGAAGTAATAAAATTTTACATTTAAAAAAGATAACTGAAGAAAAACTGAAGATCTTTCAGAAAAACTGAAAATTATTCAAATCTAAATCTTAATCTATCAAATAATCTTTTAATTTTTCTCTTTTTCCAATCTTCTGAATTTGATCTTAAACCATGTTCTACTTCATTTTTTAAGCTAGTCATTGATTTATACGCTGCTTTTGCTAAATCCCAATCTCCAGCTTCTTCAATGTCTTTTGTTCCAGTCTTAAATATTTTATTATCTGCATTTAAACTTAGATTTAGAATATATCTTTTTCTTGTTTCTTTTTTCATTACTCTTATCATTACTTCAAATTTTGTTATAACTTTTGTAAATCTTTCTATCTTAGAAAATTCTTTTTCGATAATTAATTTTAGAACTGATTTTTCATCTTCATTTAAATCTCTTAAACCAATGTAATCAATTTGTTTGTTCATAAATTTCACCTTTTCCTATTATTTCTTTAAATCTTATTCCTTTTTCTTCTGCTAGTTTTAAATTAATCACAAAATTTGAACTCTTTGTTCTTTCTAAACTTTCTGGTCTTAAAAAGTACCATCCTTTTATGTTAAATCTTATGGCTATCCAAGGTTCTGCTCCAAATTTTGTTGCAAAATTTGTTATTTGTTCTATTTCTTCAGGATATAAATACTTTGTTGTGCCTTTTATAGATTTACATTCTATTGCTAAATATCTTTTTCCATTACCTGTTAGAATATCTGGATTTGGATCTTTTGTTAAACCTGAACCTGCAACTCTTATTGCTGCCCAAGAATCTGTATTATTAAATAAGTGAGTTAATTCTCTTTCAGTACGACTGCCTTTGCCTTTTGATGCCATTATTCCTCTTTAATTGCTCTTAATAGAATACTTAACTATATATTATCTTTTAAAAATAAGAAAAACCTGAGACTTATAGGTCTCTAGGTTGAATTGTACTTCTTTTATTTTCTTTAGATCTTCTTACAGCTTCTTTAATTAATCCTTCACATTTCTCACTTAAAGCTTCTGCAAAATCACCAGAAACATTCATTCCTTTAGCAACTTCTTTTATTTTGCTCCTTACAACAAGTAATTCGCCCATTTTTCATACCTCCAAATTATTTTGTTATTAAAAACGAGAATATGGTTTTTAAACCTTGAAACCTCGTTTTTCTAGTAAAATCTCAATTTTTATTATATATAAACTTTTCTTTGATTTTTTTATTATTGGATAGTGACTTTTTTTAAGAGTTTTATTATTCTATCCTTGCCCACTGTTAAGATAAAATTAGCTAACTTTGGGCCTTTTTCTTTATTTATAATTAAATTATACATCAAATATTAAATATCAAAATGCATAAAGGTCGCCGAAG
>CAYJSR010000022.1:2822-11146 GCA_964373095.1 Candidatus Woesearchaeota archaeon | reverse complement strand
CATCACTATTTAGCATTGAACTAAGATTTAAATGATGGATCCCAAAATGCCATTACATCATAATTTTTAATATTTGACACTAATATTGTTGGCCCACCATAACTATGTCCTATTACGCCTATTTTATTAAACCCTTTATTTTTAAGTTTATTTACAACAAAATCCAAGTCTTTTCCAGCTTGTTCTAAAGTAAATTCTCTAAATTTCCTAGATTTCTTCCTCCAATCGTATAAATTAAATCTATAAACCGTAAAACCTTTTTGATTGAAGAATTTTGCGGCATTAAAAAATTGATGTTCATTCATATGGCCTGTTAAACCATGAACCATTATTATTACTGAATCTGAATCTGAATCTGGTAAATTTAGAACTCCATAAATTTTAGTATTCTTATCTATATTAAAATTTAATTCTTTTTCTTTCATTTCTTTACTTTATGACCTCCAAATTCATTTCTTATACTTGCTATAACTTTGCTTTTAAAATTATTTTTTGATCTAGATTTAATTCTTTCTAAGATTGCTTGATGTAATGCTGGCATTTCGTTTGATTCATCTAATTTTTTCATCTCTTCTTCTGTCTCACCATAAGGAACTTCGCCTTTTATTGATTTAAGATTTATATCTTTTTTTAATGCTAAATTTAACCAATTTATTAAACTAGATGATACTATGCTTCCATTAGAATAAACCCTAGTTATATCTTTAAGATTAAAATTAAATTCCTTGTTATTATTTAATACTTCAAAGCCTTCACCTATAGCTTCAAGCATTCCATATTCTATCCCATTGTGAACCATTTTAACAAAATGACCAGAACCAGATTTACCTAGATAAGCATAACCATCTTTAACTGATAGAGATTTAAATAATGGTTCTAAATATCTGAATATCTCTTTATCTCCCCCAATCATTAAAGAAGCACCTTTTCTTGCACCCTCTAAACCTCCTGAAGTTCCTACATCCACAAAATTAATTCCATGTTGTTTTAGTTTATTATACCTTAAAATAGAATCTTTATAATAAGAATTGCCTCCATCTATGATTATGTCTCCTTTTGATAATAAAGAGATTAAATCTCCCAGAATTGCATCTACAGCATTAGGAGAAACCATTAACCATATCATCTTTCTTTTTGGTAATTTAGAAGCTAATTCATCTAAAGAATATGCTGGAATTGCTCCTTTTTTTGAAATTACTTTTGTTTTTTCTGATGTTCTATTATAAACAACAACTTTTTGTTTATGATCTAGAAGATTAAGAATCATTCTAGAACCCATTTTTCCTAAACCGATAAAACCTATAACCAATATATCACCTTTACTTTATGTGGTATTGAGTATATATAAAACTTGGGTTTGAATAGAAAAGATTTTTATAGTATATTGAATTAAATTAATTAAATGGTGATAAATGATAAATCTTAAAAAAACTTCAGGTTTAGATTTGAAATATAATGAAGTGAGTAAGAAATTAATTTCTAAAACACTTTCCATCCCAAAACCACAAGTTAGAAAATTATCTGATATGAAAAAAGTTCTGATGTATAATAACTCTCATAAAAATAAAGAATTATATTATATATATAGGAATATTTCTCTAATTAAACATAAAAAGTTATTTAAAGATAATAATATGAGATATGATATTACAATTATTCCTTCTAGTAAACTTGGAAATGAATTTATAAAAACCCTAGGGCATCATCATAAAGGGATTGAAGTTTATGATGTTTTATATGGAGAAGCACTTTATATCTTCCAGAATAAGAAAGAATTCTTAGTTATTCATGCTAAAGCTGGAACTAGGGTTTATGTCCCAAATGAATATTGGCATGTTACAATTAATCATGGAAATAAAATTTTAGTTATGGCTAATCTAGTTCCTAAAGATATTAAAATTAATTATGAAGATATTACTAATAAACACGGAATGGCTTATTACTATGTTGCAGGAAATAAATTTGTGAAAAATAAAAATTTTAAAATTTCCCCTAAAATTAAAATTATTAGGACTAAAAGATTTAAAACCCCAATATATTTAGAATTTGTAAATAAAGCAAAATAGAGGTTTATTTCTAGAAAACTATAAAAAGAGAGTTTAGTGTATTCTTTTATGAGATTAATAGACTGGTTTAAAGGATTGTTTAATAAAAAAGAAGTTACTGCTGAAGAGATTAAACAAACAATTGATAATAATTCTGTTAGGAATGTTCATAAAGTTGATGTTGAAAGCGAAAAAAAGGAAATTCCAGAAACCTTGGCTGATCAAAATTTAGATACTGCTTTAGAAACTAGTGAATTATTAGATATCTTAAATATAGCTTCAGTAGATAAAGCTAGTTTAGGTTTGGATAAGATATCTAGCGAAGCTGAAACTATTAGTAACTATTGTAAGGGTTTAATTAAAGATTTAGGGAATTACCAAGACTTGAAAGATGAAAAAGATAAAATTGAGCCTGTAATCAAAGCAATTGGTGGTAAAATTAAGGTTATTAACAATCATAGTTTAGAATTAAAGAATTTACTAGCTAATTTAGAAGACCATTATTATAATATTTTGATAGAAGCACTTGCTAAAGTCAATGAGAAAGTTAAGAAGGATGGAATTGATATGATCATTAATGATTTAAAAAAAGATTTAGAACTTGTGAAGAAGTTAGATGCGCAGCTTACTAATGTTATTGGTTATAATGATTTATTCAATATTGATAAAAATCCAGAATATAAATCTGAGATAGAAAAAGAAGCTATGAAAAGAGTGATTCATGGAGACTTAAATAGATTATTGGATGGATTGTTAAATATTGTTGTTGATAGAAGTTTAGGAATAAAAGCTAAAATAGATAGATCTAATCCTATAGACGCTACGAAATCATTAATATAAAAGTTTAAATACATACCTAGATCTCTATTTTCTATGTTAAGTAAGAAAGATTTTGAATTAATAAGAAAAGAATTGAAAGATTTTGAAGTTAAGAGAGAAGAGACCATACAGACTTCAAGAAATATAATCACATTATCAAAACAAATTATTTATTCCGTACACAGAAATGAATTAGATCAAGCTGGGAAATTATTGAAAGAGATAAGATCTAAAATTAAAAGTTTAGATAAAAATAAAGACTATGATACTGGAATAAGTTCTGTTGCTTTTCAAGAATATGTTGAGGCTATTGCTTTTTATGAAATCATTAAAAATGGGAAATTACCAAGTAAGAGAGATTTAGAGGTTGATGTTGAATCTTATTTATCTGGATTGGCTGATTTAACTGGAGAATTAGGTAGAAAGGCAGTACATGAAGCTATAAGAAAGGAATTTGGTAATGTTGTTAAAATAAAAGAATTAGTTGAAGATATTTATGGAGAATTCTTGAAATTTGATTTAAGAAATGGAGAATTAAGAAAAAAGTCTGATTCAATTAAATGGAACTTAAATAAATTAGAAGATATGGTATTTAGTTTAAATATTAATTCTAGACTTTAGATAATAAAGCTTATAAGTTATTCTGTAAATTAAAAGGTATGGTTATTGAATTATCTATAGAGAAATTTGTACATAGTCGGAATGTCTTTAGATATTTTTTAGAACACAGAATTTATGATTTAATAAGACAGGAAGCTCTATTAGATAAACTTGAATCTTGGACTACTCAAGAAATAATTAAAGAGGGTGGATTGATCTTAACTCATAGTGATTCCTTAATGATTAATAAAGATGGATTAGACGCAGCTTTATTATGGGATAGAAGTGTGAAAAAACTTAATGAACGAAGAGAGGCTAAATTAGTCACTCCAAGAGGGTTAGAAGATTTAAATTTATTTTGTTCAGCAGATCAACAACTTTATTTTAAAGCAAGTTTATTATTTCAAATAGAAGAAGAATTAACTAAAAGGAGTATAAATCCAGAACTTACAGTTTATGCTGTAGAGAGATATACTCCTGGAGTAGAATTTACTGGAATGCCACATGTACCAATATATGCAAATAAAGTACAGAAATATATTGATATATTGGAAGATAATTCTTTAATATTAAATCAAAATGAAGCTAATGTAAGGATAGTATGTAAAAATGCAAAAGATTTTGAATATGCTAGAGATACTGTTGGATTTGCACTAGCACATGCTACAATTTCAACTAAAGAAAAATATTTTGGGTTAGTTGTTGGTGTTGATAAGACAGATTTATTATATTCTTCTACATTGCTTAGACCTCACATGGATTATTATAAGCATGAAGGCCATCATCCTGCTATTTTTATTTATAATGGTATTAATTTTAATAAAATGAGAAATAAATATGGTCGCGGAGATGTTATGCACTACTTTAGAATTGGAGATTCGACTGCAACAGAAGCAACATTTACACATAATATTCCCCATAAACTTGAAGAGGATTTAATTGCTATTGTACATGTATTAGATCCTGTTTCAAAAGAGCTTTTAGGTTTAAGAAAACCTACAACAATCAGAGAAACTAAAACTGAAAGACATGTTTTACAACTTTAGAAAAATTATTTATAATAACTTATACCTTTAGTAAAATCATGAGTTGCTAAATTTGAGAAATCGTCTTTTAAGTAAGCTATTGTTTTTGTATAAAGATTTGGTTCTCTATATTCAGCATTAATCATTTTAGCTGCAAGTTTTTTATATGCTATAGAAACATCTGAATTTGGGCTTAAACTTGTTACTGGTTTAACTTTATCTAATGCTTCTAATACCCTAACATTGTCGTTTATTACTCCAATTAATGGAACTCCACTTAATCTCTCCATATCTATAGGCTTTAATTCATAATCTTTGCCACGAACTTTATTTAATATTAAACCATTAACTTTCATTTTATTATTTTTTGCAATATTAACTGCTCTTAATGTAGTGGTTAAAGTTGGTAAATCTGGTGTACTAACTACATAAAGTTCATCTGAAGCCATTATTGTAGCTAATATTTCATCATTCATTGTTGGAGAAGAATCTAATAAAACTATATCATAATTATTTTTTAGATTTTGAACTACCTGTTTTAATCTAAGTTTGTTAGAAGAATCTGAAGCCAATGAAGTAGGTATTACATGAAAACCAAATTCATGTTCATGAACTACATCACTTAATTTAGCTTTTTTATTTAATAAATCTCCTAAGGAATACTTATGATCAATATTTCCTAAGTGTAGGGCTATATTTGGTGATGAAAAATTTGCATCTATGATCACAACTTTTTTATTAAAATCGTTTGCTAGTACATTTGCTAAATTTATTACTGAAGTTGTCTTACCAACACCTCCTTTTATAGAAATTACACCTATTGCTTTGCCTTTAGTCAATATCACACACCTCTCTCACTTTTTTTATTATTTCTCCTGGTGTTTGCACATTTATTTTCTTTATTTGGGATTTATTAAACCTTTCTATATTGTTATTTTGGCTTAATTTCTTAACTTTATGAGATTTTCTCTTTGTTTTTATAATCTTTAATATTTTAGATTTTATTTCTATTTTACCTAACCTAGATTTTAAACAAAACAAAACTGCTTCTTTTGTAGTGCATTCCAAAAGATCATCTGCTAATTTTTTATCAGAATAATTTAATTTAACCCATTTATAGAAATCATTTTTTGACTCGTTTAGATGTTTTGAAAATTTATTGTCTTTTAATATTATTAAGTTTTTATATAATTCTAAAACATTAGAAACTTTCTTACCATTAGCTAATTTAAGTTTTCTATTTAAATTAACTTTTTTTAAAATCTCAGAAGCCATTATTATTAGAAACCTCTCTTTTAGTTTTATAATCCGGAACCTTTTTATTTAACAATTAAATTTTACCTCATATTTTATAATAAAAAAACATTAACTTGCTGATTAATCTTTCCAAAATAGTTATTAATGGTCTAAGACCACAGAATTTTTTACTTTAATATTAAAATTATTTTGGTTTTACTTTAATTTATTAATATAAATTATCCCTGGCTGTGTTAATTCTAAAATTCTTACATACTCAGAGCTAAATACTTCATTTACTAATTTCTTACCTATTAAAAAAGTTAGGTGTTTTTCTACTGTACGCCAGTTTATTCCGGATTCATTGGATATTTGATTTATTGTTTTTTTATTAGTATTTAATGTTACTAAAATTAAATCTCTTATTACATCAAATGTTCTTTTTGATTCTTTTACTTTTGTCTCAATATCCAATTGTAGATAATTTAACTTCTTGAAAAACTCTAATTCTTGAATAAATATAGATGTTCCGACTAATTTTTTATTTTCATATATAGGATTTATTGAAAATATTAAATCTAGTTCATTACCATAACGATCTTCTTTTTGTGTTTTAAAATTTATTGGTGTTCCTTCTTTAGATTTAGTTAATATTGTTTCTAATTCAAAGCTTTGTTTGTTATTTACTAATGGCATGAACTTACCTAGTACTTCTTCTTTAGAATAACCAAACAGTTTCTCAGCTGGTTTATTCCAAAAAATAACATTACCGCTTAAATCAATTGCAATTATTACTTCATTTAAATCTTTTAGGATATTTAAAACTAGATTTTCTGTACTCAAAATAAGCCACCTTTTTTATTTATATTAATAATTTTTATAAAATTACAAATTAATCCAATTTTTTTAGTCATACACCCCTCTTTTATGTTAGATATTATGAATAACTGTGTATATAAATATTTCTCTTGATTGTTAAGTTAGTCTGTGTCACTACGACTTTGAAAGAAATCTTTATATAACAATTTTATGAAAAATTTTATTGTGGCCTGGATAAATTCTGAGCCATGACATTAATCAATAAACTTAAAGTTGATAATGTTATCACTGCTGCACTATATTTTTATATTATTAGAACAACTTTCTTAAGAGATAATCAAGACTTTGCCCCGTAAGCTAAGTAATCTTAGTATAATAAAATATATAAAAGGTTTAATTCTTTTAAAAGAGATGCAAAAGCAAGATACTAAAGGAATAACTGCAAAAAAAGATCAAGATTTCTCAGAATGGTATACTCAAATAATGCAGAAAGCAGAAATTACTGATTTAAGATATAATGTAAAGGGTTTTGTTGTTATAAGGCCTTGGGGTGCAATAACTATTGAAAATATGTATAAGATCTATGAGAAAGAATTGAAACTTAGAGGACATACACCTACAATATTTCCAGCAGTTATTCCAGAAGAAAATTTCAGAAAAGAATCTGCACACGTAAAAGGTTTTACTCCTGAAGTTTTTTGGCTAAAAGAAGTTGGAGAAGAAAAATTAGCATTAAGACCTACATCCGAAACAGCATTTTACCAATTGTATTCCTATTGGATTAAATCATGGAGAGATTTACCTTTAAAACTATATCAAAGAGCCAATGTATTTAGATATGAAACAAAAGCTACAAGGCCTTTAATAAGAGCAAGAGAATTTTATTGGATAGAATCACATGATGCTTTCGCAACTAAAGAAGAAGCTGAGAAACAAGTACAAGAAGATATTGAAATGACTGAGAAGATAATGCATCAAATATTTGGAGTTCCATTTTTACCTATAAAAAGACCACAGTGGGATAAATTTGCTGGAGCTGAATACACAATAGGAAGTGATTCTATAATGCCTGATGGAAAAGTAATACAACAACCTTCAACACATTTACTTGGACAAAATTTTTCAAAAGCTTTTAATATTAAATTTTTAGATAAGAATGAAAAAGAACAGTATGTGTGGCAAACATGCTATGGACCAGCAATATCAAGAATTCTTGCTTCCGTAATTGCTATGCATGGTGATGATTCTGGTTTAGTTTTCCCTTATGCAATTGCTCCTGTTAAAGTTATTATTGTGCCTATATTTAATGAGAAAAATAAGAATAGAATTAAACAAGAAGCAGAAAGATTAGAGAAAGAACTTAATAAAGAAGATATTGAAACTAAGATTGATTTCTCTGAGAAAAGACCTGGTGAAAAATTTTATCATTGGGAAATGAAAGGTGTTCCTTTTAGAATTGAAATTGGAGAGAAAGAGATTGATAATACAGAAATTACTTTATTTCTTAGGGATATAAAAGAAAAATTAAAAGTTAAAACAAATAGTCTTGTCACAGAAATCAAAAAACTCGGTGTTGAATTTGATAAGAGGTTGATAAAGAAAGCAGATGATTTATTTAATAATTCTGTTTATAATTGCAAAACAAAAGAAGATGTTAAAAAAGCATTAAATAATAAAAAGATTGCAAGGTTTTCTTTTTGTTCTATTGAAAAAGAAGGTGTTGAATGTGCTAATTTTGTTGAAAAAGAGCTTCAAGCTAGAATAATGGGCACAAATGCAG
>CAYJSR010000022.1:0-2812 GCA_964373095.1 Candidatus Woesearchaeota archaeon | reverse complement strand
AAATGCAGCCAAAAAAGAGAAAGTAGATGGGAAATGTATAATTTGTAATAAAAGAGCTACTGAAGTTGTTTACTCTGGAAAGAGTTATTAGAGTATAATAAAGCTTAAATATTTATTAAGCCAAGGTCTTTGTATGACTTCACTAGAAGATGCAGATGGATATTTAATAAAGATTGAAAATGTAGTAAGAGAATTAAAAGATAAATATGATAGTAAAACTAGTGAAAGGGTTTTATCAAGCCATATTTGGATGGGTGATTTTTTAGAACAATGTAAAAAAAAAGTGCAAAATTTTAAAGATTCTATAAGTTTATTAAAAAATAGTCATGTTGGAGAATTTAAATCTGCTACACAATTTGATACACTTCTTACTCTAAGTAATGAAACTATAAAATGCTTTAATGATCTCTTAGTTATTTATAAGATGCGGGCTAGTTTTATTGATATAAAAATGAAATTATGCTATAGTTTACCACAATTACAAGACAAAGTAAAATCAATGAGAAATAGATTTAATATTATAAAAGGACAACTTTCTAAAAAACAATTTGAATATGAAGAAGATAGCTGGTTTTAACAAAGCTTTATTTTATATATTAAAATTATAAACTACCTTATAAAGTTTAATGATCGAGTATATATTTTTTCAGAATAATTGAAATATTGAGGTGATTTTAATATGATTGATAGAAAAGAGAGACTAATTTTAGCAAATTTAAGGACAAATGCAAGAGCTACATTGACAAGTATGAGTAAAAAGACTTCAATACCGGTTTCTACAATATTTGAGAGAATAAAGCATTATGAAACTGGATTGATAAAAAAACACACCATATTAATTGATTTTAGTATGTTGGGTTATAAAACTAGGGCCTCTATTCTAGTTAGGGCAAATAAAGAATGTAGAGAACAATTAAGGAATTTCTTATTGTTAAATAAGTCATTAAACACAGTTTACAAAATAAATAATGGTTATGACTTTCTTGTTGAAGGAATTTTCAAAGAACTAAAAGATGTTGAAATTTTCTTGGACAAACTTGAGAGTGACTTTAATGTTACAGATAAATATGTTTATTATATTGTAGACGAGCTTAAAAGAGAAGATTTTATGAGCAGTCCAGAATATGTGAATTTAACGCCTAACTAAGCTTTTTCTTATTTTTTTATTATAATTAGTAAATAATCTTATTTATATTAATTATTTGTTAAAGTAATTAAATCTTTGTTAGAACAAACTTTGGTTTAAGAAATTCACTACCAATTGTTGCTTGAATATTGAATTTATCAATTGTTGTATTTAAGAACGGGTTTTCTATAGATATTTTTTGTTTTGTATTATTTGCTATATTTAATATAAAATTATTTAATTCATCTTCATTTTCAAAAGAGAAATTTGTTAATATATCTTGTTCATCTTTATAGGTTATAATTATCTTACTATTTGGGCCATTACAAATTATCTCTTTAACATCTTTATCTTCTAATAATGGTGATATCCTCCCAAATTTCTTTACATCTCTAATAATATAATAACGTATTTTATCATAATAATCATCTGAATATTTCAAATTTAGTTCATTACATAATTTCTGTATATTTTCAATGAGCTCTGATTTGTTTTCAACATCATTAAACTTTATTGTTTTCTTAAGCTTAACTAATAATTGTTTATCCTCACCAGATAATTCTGGTTCTTGAATTTTATATTCTTTACCAGTAAACTCTGTTTTTACTAAAGTTTTACCTGACTCTCTTGATAAAACAACATTCTTAATTTCTAATGGTTTTTGTATTGTTTCAGACTGCTTTGAAATATGATGTAACTTTGCTAAAAGTTCTTGCTTTCTTTTTAGAAGTAATAGTTTTTCACTGTCTAATAAATTCTTCTTTTCTATTGATCTAGTTAATTTTATTCTTCTATGTGCTTTAAACATTTCATTTGTAAAATTTCTTAAGAATACTGATTTCTCAGTTAGTTTTGGATTTTTATTTTCTATAGTCTGAATTACTTTATTTAGGTCAGATCTACCTTTTTCAATAAATTCATTTAATAAAAAGAATGGCTCTTTTTCCATGATTTTAAGACATCTGTGGTTGGGGCATTTGTAATCCTGACTTGCCTCTTACATATTTCTCTAAAAGTATTAAACCTTGAGCTATTGCTTTATTTTGTTCAAGCAATAATTCTAGTCTACTTGATAATGAAGTAATCTTAGCTTCTGTTGTTTCAACATCACTAACATGTTTTGAAGCTTCATCAAATAATGTTACTAACTTATCAATTCTTTGAACTAGTTTATTTGTTGATTCTATTAATTCTAAAATTTGTTTAGAATTTGGCTCCGATGTTTTTTCTACAGACTTAACCTCTTTTTGACTTTTTTCTGGCATATTAATATTCCATAAAGCTAGTATAAAAATGTTTCTTTTGTTATGAATTTAACTTTTATTCTAATTTTCTTTTTATTCATAAATAATTTAATAGTTATAGTAATATTATTTGATTATTCTAAAACATTAAAGAAATAGAATTATAAAAATAAAATCTATATAAAACTAATTTATATTATCTTACTTGAGACTTGAACAAAGAATATAATGTCCCAAAGTTATAGCAGTCCAATACCAACCACAATTTATGGCAATAAGGTTGTAATACTTGTCTGGAAAAACCCTGCTGCAATAGTCATAGAAGATAAAGAAATTGCTAATACTTACAAGAATTATTTTAATCTATTATGGAGTTTAGCTAAGCCCTAATTTACTTGCTCTGGGTAAAGTGGAATATTATCATGCCTTGTAGTCGGTTCCC
>CAYJSR010000021.1:0-11319 GCA_964373095.1 Candidatus Woesearchaeota archaeon | reverse complement strand
TCATTGGTGATGGGGTAATATCTATAAACAAAAACGGAACTGGAAGATTTATTCTTTCATTTGCAGATGAACATCCAGATACAAAAGAGTATATACATAATCTAATGTTAAATATTTTTGGAATTTTACCTCAAGAATATAAAAAAGAAGATTATGCAAGCACAAATTCTTTTTACAATAGAACGACTTTAGTCCAATGGCTAAAAAATATTGGTGTAGAAAAAGAATCTGCCTTAACTGCAAGAATTCCAGAAATTGTTTTCAGAGCAGGAAGAGAATTTGCAAAAGGATTTGTAAGAGGATTATTTACTGCAGATGGGACAATAACTAAAGAAGGTTATATATCTCTTGCAAGCGTGTCCGAGAAATTAATCAATGATGCGCAACAATTACTATTGTCTTTAGGAATACCCTCATACAAATCTGTAACTGAAGAGAGAGCTGAGGCATATGGAGACAATTCATTATTCAGATTAAACATAATTACAGAAAGAGGGTTAGAAATATTTAGTAAGGATATAAGATTTTTAGCAGAGAAAAAAAATAAAAGATTCAAATCTGCAAAAATAAGATGGGAATTTAACGATGTAGTTCCAAATCAAGAATTAGTTTTAAAAAAATTATATAATGAGCCTGGAAGAGGCTGTTCTATAGGAAAGGTTTCAAGAGGAGCAAACAGAAATTTATATAGAGATATTCAACATTATCTTCCAAATGTAAAAGATAAAAGAAATTTAACTTATAAAAGATTAAAGTTTTTAGCAGACAAACATCCAGAAATTAAAAACAGCTTATCATGGTTCTTATCAAATAACCAATTTTATGATCAAGTTGAATCTCTAACACCTGGAAAGACTTACACTGTAGACTTGTCTGTTCCAGAAAACAATACTTATATTGCAAACGGATTTGTAAGTCACAATACAAGACGTGGAGCAAACATGGGTATCATGCCTTACAAACATCCAGACATAAGAAAATTTATAATTTCAAAATCAAAAGATAAAGGTTTCTTACAAAATTTTAATATTTCTGTTGCCTTAGATGAAGATTTTTTTAAAGCTGTAGAAAATGATTCAGAATTTGAATTAATAAGTCCAAAAACAAAAAAAGTTGTTGGCACAGAGAGAGCAAGGGAGATCTTTGATTTGATGGCAAAGTGTGCTTGGGAAACTGGAGATCCAGGTTTTATTGTTATTGATAGAATAAATAATACTAATTCAAATCCAACTCCAAAATTAGGACCTATTGAAAGTACTAATCCTTGTGTTGCTGAAGGAACTTTTGTAAATACTCCTTCAGGTTTTAGTCCTGTTGAACATCTTAAAGTTGGTGATACGATAAGTACAGTTTATGGTAGCGAACCAATCACCAGTATAGAAATCCATGAAAATACCCCGATTTTTAAAGTAAAATTCTCTGACGGTGGTGAACAATTAGTTACAGCAGCCCATAGATATTATTCTATAAAAAAAGGAAGTGAAAGCAAAAAATTATCTGATCTTAGATTAGATGAATTAAATGTAGGGGATTATGTAAGAGTTGAACCCACTCCAATGAATATCAATAATGAGGAGATGTATAATATTGGATTAAGAAAAGGAATATTATTGGGCGATGGTTGTTACATTCCTAAAATTTATAAAAAAAATGAAGTAAAAATTGCTTCTAACTCAGAAGAAACAGATTATAATGATAATCTCAAAGAATCATTTAAAGATTGGGATTTTAGAAAAGATGACCTGAATACAAATAGTAAATCCATGAATATGATAATATCCAATGGAAAGAATCTCATTCAAGAATTAGAATTAGCTCCGGCTTATTCTTATCAAAAAACATTTAATATCACAAAAATAAGTTGTGTTGAAGAAGTCATTGGTATATTAGATGGATTGTTAGCAACTGATGGAGACATTATTTTAAAATCTAATCATTCACAAATTAGGTTCACCACTTCTTCTGAATTATTAGCTCAAAATATAAGAAGACTATTATTAATGATTGGATGCCATGGAAGAATATCAAGTAGTTTTTTCGATGATGGAGGAGAAATTGATGGTAGAAAGATAATTAGAAAGCACTTCAAATATAGTATCTGTGTATCTGGAGCAAGCGCAAGAAATTTAGCATCAAAATCTAGAATAGAAAATTTACATCCAAAAAAAGGAGCTAAGATAAAAGAATTAAGAAAATTCTGGATGGCTACAGACAATACTTGGAAAGCTCAAATTATTTCTATTGAACCTGCAGGAGAATCTAAAGTATTTGATTTATATTGTAAAGATAGTGATACTTGGATTACTGACGGATATGTTCAGAGGGGATGCGGTGAACAGCCTTTATTATCTTGGGAACCTTGCTTTGCACCAGATACATTTATTACTACAAATAAAGGTTTAGAGACAATAGAAGAATTATATCAAAGACAAAAAAGAGGCGATAAAATAATTATTGCTACTGATAACAAAATTATTGGCGAAAAAGGAATAGAATTTAGACCATGTATTGTAAGTAAAACAGGATACAAAGAGATTGTTGAAGTTAAATTAAACAACTATCAATCATTAAAGGTCACTCCAAATCATAAAATATTCACAAACAATGGTTGGAAAAAAGCAGAAGATCTAACAAAAAAAGACCTTGTATTCATACAAGATGGTTCTATTTATGATATTAAAGAACAATTAATGAAAGAGAATAATATCTTACAGCAAGAGATATTCGCTAATAATGAAGATTACCAATTATATGGTTGGTTAAGTGGAGATGGTTATTTTGTAGAAGGTGATAGGCCAAGTACTGGTTTATGCTTTGGCCCTGATGAAAAATTTGCTCAAAATAAACTTATTCCATTATTTAGAAAAGTTTTCGAATGTAATTCTTCTAGCTATATTACAAAAGATGATGTTGTGCATATAGCCACTGAAAAGAAAACAGCTATAGAAAAATTAAGAAATCTAGGTTTTAAGGGGGGTAGAGCTCCAAATAAAGAAAAAGAAATCCCGAAACCCATTTTTACATCTGAACCAGATAAAATAAGGGCATATTTAGGTGGTTTATTCAGTGCAGACGGAGAAGTAAGTTCTTACAGAAGAAGAGTCAGACTTAGTAGCGCATCTATAAAATTAATAACACAAACACAAATGCTCTTATTAAATTTCGGAATAAAATCAAGAATAAGTAAGAGCAAAATTGATAAAAGAATATGGTATGAATTAGCAGTTAATGCTGCAAGTTATAATAAATATGCAGATTTAATAGGATTTCCTTTATCACCTATAAAACAAGAATTACTTATGACAAAATTAAACACTAAACTAAGAAACAGAGTTGATAATCCATTTAGCAGAGTAAGATCCATAAAATCTATTGGATTTTCAGAAGTATATGATATCACAGAACCTGAAACACATTCCTTAATAGCAAATGGGATTATTGCACATAATTGCACCTTAGGGAGTATTAATCTTTCAAATCACGTAAAAATTGTAAACAAGAAAGGACAAGTAGATTATGCAAAACTAGAATACACTACAAAATTAGCAACACATTTTTTAGACAACGTTATTGATATGGGAAATTATCCATTACCAGAAATTGAGCTAATGTCAAAAGGCAATCGTCGTATCGGTCTTGGTGTAATGGGCTGGGCTGAAATGTTAGTTAAGTTAGAAATACCATATGATGCAGATGAAGCAATTACTTTAGGAGAAGAAGTAATGTCTTTCATAAATGCTAAGTCATTGGAAGCTTCAGAAGAATTAGCAGAAACACGTGGCACATTTTATAATTTCAAAGATAGCATCTATGATAAATCAGGAGAAAATTTCAGAGGCGTAGAAGCTCATCCAAGAAATTGTGCAAGAACAACCATCGCACCAACAGGAACAATTGCAATCACAGCAGGTTTACAAGGCTCAGGTATTGAACCATTTTTTGCAATAGCTTACAAACGTTATCAAGCAGAAGCAGTAGACGCATTAAAGGAAGGAAAAGAGCCAGATGCACGTTATGTATATTATGAAGTAGTTCCATTATTTTTGGAAATAGCAGAAAAATATAATTGGTTTGGTTTAAATAAAGAAACTTTATTAAAAAAAATAACAGACAACCATTCATCCGTAAAAGGAATAAAAGAGATTCCACAAGAAATACAAAAAATATTTATTTCTTCACATGATGTACACTGGAAAACACATATAGATCATCAAGCAGCATTCCAGAAAAATACAGATAATGCAGTTTCAAAAACAATTAACATGTCTAACACAGTCACGATTGAAGAAATAAAAGCAGCATATCATTATGCATATAAGACTGGTTGTAAAGGGGTTACAGTTTACAGAGACGGCAGTAAAGATGTACAAATATTAAATACTTCAACAACTAAGATTTTACAAAAACAACTTGAGCCTATTGAAAGAGATTTAAGCAAAGGTATTAATTCAGATTACTATGAAATACCTACAGGTTATGGGCCATTGCACATACACATTGCATTTGATAAAGAAGGGCCATTTAGAATATTTTCTTCTATAACACCAATAGGAACAGACTTAAGTAGTCTAACAAGTGTTTTAGGAATTTTTATGTCAAAATCATTACAGTATGGTATGACCCCAGAACAAGCAATAAGACATTTAAATTCAGCAAAAGGAGATCGCCCTCTAGGTTATGGTCCAAACAGAGTTGATTCAATTGCTCATGCAATTGCAATAGCTTTGAAGAGACATCTAGATAAAAATGGAAAAATAGGAGACAAAGAACAGAAAAGACTGACAGAACATATTAAATTTGAAACTCCACAAAAACAACAAGAACATTGTCCAAAATGTTACAGTCCAAATGTTGAATATGTAAATGGATGTTCATCTCCAACTTGTTTAGATTGCGGTCATTCAGAATGTAGTTAAATATACTCCAGACGCACAATACTTATAAATCCTTATTTTTCTCTTTATTTTTATGGATCTCACAATAGTCGCAGCAATTGCAAAAAATAATGTAATAGGTAGAGATGGAAAACTTCCTTGGAATTATCCAGAAGATATGAAACATTTTAAAGAGATAACTTCAGGCCATGTAGTAATAATGGGTAGAAATACTTATGATTCTTTACCAATTAGACTTAGACCATTACCAAATCGTACCAACATCGTTTTAAGTCATAGTATGGTATTAGAACCAAATGTGGCTGTAGTTGATAGTTTAGAGAGAGCAATAGAATCAGCCTCAAGAGAAAGATCAGAAGAACAAGAAGCTTATATTATTGGAGGTTTATCTCTTTACACACAAGCCCTTCCTTTAGCAAGAAGGATGGAATT
Organism: Candidatus Woesearchaeota archaeon; assembly: GCA_964373095.1. GTDB lineage: Archaea > Nanobdellota > Nanobdellia > SCGC-AAA011-G17 > GW2011-AR18 > CAYJSR01. The sequence goes on along the minus strand of CAYJSR010000021.1, from coordinate 5,992 downwards.
AACACATCTTAGTCTTGAATTTGAAGGAGATACTTATTTCCCAGAAGTTAATTGGAATGATTGGAAAGAAGTTAAAAGAGACGTAAGAACAGATCTTTCATTCATTAGTTATGAAAGGGTTTAGTAAAATTAATAAATAGAATATTCTCACTAAAAATTATGTTAGAATTAAATAAATCTAATTTTGATAAAGAAATAAAAAACAATAAATTAATAATTATAGACGCATGGGCTGAATGGTGTGTTGAATCAAATTCAACATGGATTTTAACTGAAGACAATTTAGTAAAATCTGCAAAAAATGTTTCAGAAAAAGATAAGTTATTAACGTATAACGGCAAAGAGATAGTTTCTGACTATGTTAAAAGATCATTTACTTCTAATATGCTTGGACATTGCAGAGAAATTTGGACAGAAACAAATAGGCGAATAAAAGTAACAGATGAGCATGAATTCTTAACTCCCCAAGGCTGGAAGCAGGCAAGAAAATTAAAAGAAGGGGATAACGTTGCAGTTATGCCAAATTATACAATGTCAGAGGATATATTTACTATAGAAGAAAAAACAATAATTACTGAAAAAGAAATATTAAAAGCCATACCAATATCTATGTCAAAAAAAAGATTCAAAGATTATATAACAGAATTAAAAGAAAAAGAATTACTCCCATTAAAATTAAATAATAAAAAGCTCCTAATTCTAACTAGAATAATGGGTTCCCTTTTTACTGATGGAAATTTATACTTATGTAAGAAAAATAATTACAGAGAAATTTCTTTTTTTTTTGGAACTAAACAGGATATTGAATCAATAAAAACGGATTTAAGTAGACTAGGATTTAATAAGACTTCTGTAAGGGAAGAAAAGAGAAAAATTGAAGTTAATGGAAGGAGTTATATAATAAATTCAAAAAGAGTAAAAGTTTGTTCAACCTCGCTTTGGTTACTAATGAAAGCATTAGGTGCCCCAATAGGAGATAAAACTAATCTTGATTATGCAATTCCAACATGGTTAATGAAAACAAATTGCTATTATTTAAAGAAAGAATTTTTATCAGCATTTATGGGCGGTGATGGGCCAAAAATTAGTATTAGTTTAGTAAAGGGGGGAAAAAAGCAGCCATATAATCATCTAAATATAAACGATTTAGAATTTCATAAAAATCCAGAAGCTTTAGAGTCTGGACTAAAATTAGCAGGACAACTTTCTAAGCTATTTAGGGCAGCTAATGTTAAAATTAATAAAATATTTGTTGAAAATGATAATTATATTAAAAAAGATGGGAAGAAATCAAAAATAATACACCTCGTATTCAAAAAAGATTTTGAGAATGGTTTTAATTTGTATCAAAATATAGGCTACAGATACGCATATACTAAGGATATGGAATCTAAATATTCAAGCGAATTCCTAAGAAGAATATTGAATAAGAGAAAAAATTGGATAAATAAATACTATCAAGCAATTAAGTTGCATAAAGAAAAAGGATTTGAGAGTAAAAAGATATCAGAAATACTATCCATCGACGTAAGTACAGTTTTTAGTTGGATAAAAAACGGTAAGAAACCCAGTATAAATAAACACTATACAAAGTATCCACAATGGCTCATGAAAAACACAAAAAATTTACCAAAAGGATTAGTTTGGGAATCAATAAAAGCTGCAAGAGAAGTTTATTTAGAATCCGTCCAAAAAATATCTATGAAAACTAATCATAACTTTATAGCAAATGGTTTTTTAGCCCACAATTGCGGCCCTTGTAAAGCAATGTCTCCAATATTCGAAGAATTAAGTAAAGAACTTAAAAATGTTAAATTTGCAAAATTAAACGTTGATGAACACACAGATATTGCTTCAAAATATAATGTTATGAGTATTCCAACATTTTTAATATTCAAGGGTGGAAAAGAAGTTGGAAGAATTATTGGTGGAAATCCTAAATCAGTATTAAAATCTAAAATAGAATCAGCAATTAAATAATTATTTATTATGTTTATAATTACATCTGCTTCTCCTATCGCTTAAATAAAATGGACATTGTATCTTAAATGTAACACCATCTTTCTCAGATGCTAAACATCTATCACCCAAATTCCAATGTTGGTCTAAGAGGGTAGTTCCATCACTTAAATCATATCTCCTACCAAAATAAGGACACCTTAAACCATTGGTTACAGCATTTAGTACAGGAATTAATATTATTCTTGAATCTTCATACAGTGTATTACTGTCTAAAGTTGTTTCTACAATATCACGTTCAGGATTACTACTTTCATCAGAATTCAATATTTTAAGAAGATTATTCATAAAACAAAGGCAATTTATAGCTTTAAATAAATTTGTGTATTAAATTAGTTACATTTATTAATATTCTTCTTAGTATTTGCTCATGTACTTAATAGCAATAGGAGAAATCTTTCTTAAAGGAAAGAACAGAATAAGTTTTGAAAGAAAACTAATTAAGAATATAAAGTCAGCTTTAAGTTTAGATAATAATGATTTAATAAAATTTAGAAATAGATATTTAATAAAAAAAGAAATTAATATAGATAAAGTTAAAACAGTTTTTGGAGTTTTATTTTACACAAAAGTTATAGAAACAACTTTAGAAAAATTAAATGAATCAGCCCTATATTTAATATCAAATGAAATAACATTTAGAATAACAGCTAAAAAGTTTATTTCAATAAATAAATCTTCACAAACCATTAATGAAGAATTAGGCGCTTATATTATATCTAAAAAACCAGATTTAAAAGTTAAATTAGAAAATCCAGAACTAGATTTAAGAGTTGAAGAGTTAAACAATAAAATATTCTTATACAAGGCTTCAGATATTGTAAAATGTTTAGGAGGGTTGCCTGTAGGATCTGGAGGTTTTGTTCAACTAAGAGTTAATGATAAAATAAATTCTACAGTTGCTGGATTTCTTTTAATGAAACGTGGTTGCGTTATTTCAATTTCAAAAGAACTTTATTTATTAAATAAATTCTGTCACGGTTTTAACTTAAGAGTTAGAGAAGAGAAAGCAGAAGATATCGTCGCAACAGATGAAGTTTTTGAAGATTTAGATAATAGTCAAGATAATAAATTTATTCTAAGGCCTTTGGTGGGTTACTCCAAAAAAGAGATTCAGGAAACATATAATAAAATAAATAGTTTATAAAACATAATAATATATAAAGACATTTAGAGAATTTATTAAAAAATGTCAGGTAAAATTAATTTAGTTTAGTAATGGCTACATCACTATTCAGATATATTTTATAGTTATTATTACCTTTAACTATTTCTATTATTACATAAGTATCAAAAGATATTGTTTTACTCATAATCTTCAGAATATAACTCCTTTCTTGTTTCATCCATAATTTGTTGAGTATGTTTCTTTAATTTTCCTTTTATCATTTTAGCCATATAATTATAATAAGTATAATCAACTTATAATTTTTCTTGTTTACGTATAGCAATAATCTTTAATTCATCACCGCGATTAATTCCTTCATTTTCTAAATATCTTTTTGGAATTTTAAATATAAAATTCTTTTTCAGTCTTTTGACTCTGATATTCATCTCAAACATTTTTATTTAAATTCCACAACAAAGATGGGATAGGTCTTTGCGTTTTCACATCTAGGTTCATTATTTTTACCTTCACAATATGCAGGCTTATCATTAATTGGGTTTTGTAAATAATATTTATCTTTAGTAGTAGCGAACCCATAAAGTCCAGCAGCAATTCCTAACGAAGCTGCAACAATTCTTGTATTACTCAATATTTTTTCTAGCATAAAAACCACCTCAAATATATTAAACAAACATTCTTTATATTGATTACCCAAGAATTTCCGAAAATCTTTCAATTTTACCGAAAGAATCTAGAGGCTGGAAAATCAGGACCAACATTTAAATCTAATTTTTTTATATTTTTTACAAAAAAAGTAATTGCTGATTTTAATTTGCCAATATTCTCTGATAATCTAGCAGCTTCAGGAGATTTTTTACTTAATTTATATCCATTACATTCAACAACGAAAATATATTTATTAAGTATTTCATCAAAATCAGAAATTAAAACAATTATCAAAAAAAACTGTTCAAAATCCTTATCACCTCTAAATTTACTTTGTATATCAGCAAGATCTAATGCAATAAATCTCCGTAAAATAAAATCTTTACTTTCATTTATAGCAATAATTATTTCTCGACCATGGGAATAGTCTATACCTATATTAAAGAGCATTATACTGCTAGAAATTACACATAAGGGATCATTAAAATCTTCAAGTTTAAAACTCTTCATTAATTTTATTTTATCAATTAAAGTAACCAAATTTAACACCACTCTTTCTTAAATCATTAAATTTTCTTACTTAAAAGATATATACTTACTTATAAATTCTTGTAAAATTACATACTCTCAAGTTTTTTTATTCTTTCTTCTATTGGTGGATGAGTGCTAAAGAGTCCAGTAAAAAAACCTTTTCCATTTCTTAAAGGACTTTCTATCCACAAATGTGCAGTAGCTTTATTCACCCCCTTAATTCCAGGTTCAGGATCATTAGCTATCTTCTTTAAAGCATTTGCTAATCCTTGAGGATGTCTTGTCAAAAAAGCTCCATTTGCGTCAGCTAAAAATTCTCTTTTTCTAGAAACGGCTAACTTCATTAATTCACCAATTATTGGTGTTAATATTGCAAATAATAAAGCAATAGCAATAAATATCAAATTTAAATTCCCACCATCCCTATTATTCCTATTTCCACCACTAAAAAATATACTTCTTAGGAAAAAATCACTTATCAAAACTAAAGCACCAACTAAAACAGTAGTTAGCATCATAATTCTAACATCGTAATTTTTTATATGGCTTAATTCATGAGCTAAAACCCCTTCTAATTCTCCCCTATTTAAGATTTTTAATAATCCAGTAGTAACTGTAACACTTGCATGTTTAGGATCTCTCCCAGTAGCAAAAGCATTTGGGCTATTTTCTTCTATAACATAGATTTTAGGCATAGGAATACCGGCAGCAATACTCAAACCTTCAACAGTATGCCATAAATAAGGATATTCTTTCTTACTAATCTCTTTAGCACCTGAAGCTCCAAGAATAAAACTAGAACCAGCATAATATCCAATTAAAATATAGACAATACTAATTATCAAAGCAATGATAACACCAAAAACTGCATTTTTAACTAAGACTATTCCAAATAAATATCCTAAAAAGATTATAAAACCCACAACTATTAAAATTAAGAAAGTAGAATTTCTCTTGTTCTTAGATATTTCCCCGTAAAAGTTTAATTTCCTTTCCATGATAATAATAAGAAAATAAACTAATATTAAAACTTAACTTTTACGGTTTCCCTTTCTTTATCTTCAGTTTCAAAGAATTCTCTTTGTATATAACTAAATATTTTAGCTACAATATTGCTAGGAAATGTTTGCAGTTTAATATTCCATTCTTGAACACTATCATTATAAAATTGTCTAGCATAAGCAATTTTGCTCTCAGTTCCAGATAATTCTTCTTGCAATTGCATAAAATTCTCACTTGCTTTTAATTGAGGATAGCTTTCAGCAACAGCAAATATAGTCTTCAATGTTTCAGATAACATATTTTCAGCTTTAGCCTTAGCAGCAGGACCAGTAGCTTTTAAAAACTCAGTTCTAGCAGCAGTTACATCCTTCAAAGTACCTCTTTCATGTTTCATATAGCCCTTAACAGTTTCAATTAAATTAGGAATTAAATCAAACCTTCTTTTAAGTTGAACATCAATTTGAGACCAAGCATTTTCAGCCATATTCTTTAATCTTACAAAAGAATTAAATGTGAATATAAACCAAAGTATTAGAACACTTACAACAATTATTAATACCCATAAAGCAAGTATCATAAAATCAAGATTATTATTAACTTTATAAACTTTACGAAAAATTGAACTGTAGATTTAGCGCCAGGTAGAAGTAAGATTTTTGTTTTAAT
>CAYJSR010000020.1:0-11429 GCA_964373095.1 Candidatus Woesearchaeota archaeon | reverse complement strand
ACTAAAATCAACTGGATTTCCTATTTTAATTACTGTAAAAAGATCTCTGTATTTATTTATGTCTTCTTTATTTATATTTGGTAATGGTTCTCCAGGAATAACATGATTTACTAAAGCCCAAGCAAAATAAGGAGTAAAATCTATTACCGAAATGTTATCTACTCCTGGTTCGTTCTTTTTAAATACCATATTTGGATGACTATTAGAACCATGAATATTTATTTTATTATTTTCTATTAATTCGTAGGCACCTCTTGTAGAAAAGATCATATGTGAAAGCATTGCGTGTATTTGTTTTGGTTTTTCTTCTTTGGATAATCCTTGAACCAATGTTTTTTGTAAAGTACCGAGTGTATCTCCTTTATCATCTAAAGCTATTAATATTTTATCTTTAATTCCTGTAAAATTTTTACTTGTTTCTTCTATTGCTGCTTCTACTTTTGTTGGATCATTTGGTAAAGCTCTATATTTATTGCAAAAAATTAATGAAGCTGATTCTAAGTTTAGCAAATCATAAAATTGGATTACTTCTTCTTTTGCACCTCTATCTGGCGCTATAATTACTAAGTTTTCTCCATTATTTTCTATCTTTATTTCAGATGCTTGAAGATAATTAACGAATATTGGAACTGGATTTAAATTGAACAATACGTGCTCTGAACTACATTTATAAACTTTCTCGTAGATCTTATCTGTTGCTTCTGAATGTATATCTAGAGTTAGAACTTTTTTAATTCCTGCTTCATAAAAATGTTTTATTGATGCTCTTAGACTAAATGGCTGTCCTTCCATTTTTAGTATTTTACGTTTTCTGCCATCTGAAAAATATTCATAATCTTCATCATATTTAAGTGTTGGATCTAGATCCTGCCTATCAAATAAATTCTCAGCTAATATAAGATATACTTCTTTAGCCCCAGCTCTATATGCTGCATCTGATAATAATAATATTCTTGCAAAGGCTTCTGTATTATTCATTTCAGATTTTGTGTAGCTATGAACGATACAGGCTCTTCTTCCAGAAAGATTTTTAGGCCCATTTTTTTGATTTAATACTCCTGTAATTGTTGGACAATATTCTCCATTTGCATAAGAAATATTTTTAACTAATTCATCTGGATCATCTATACTAAAATGATTAGCTAATCTTTTAGCAAAATCGTCATTTGACCTTACAGGCAAAAATGCTAGATCTCCTCTCTCATAGTTCATAACTAAGTTGAATAAAGGGTATATATAAAGATTTATGATTTTAATTTATATATTTTCCAAAATCACTTAATTGTTTATTTTCTTTGATTAAACCGATAAGTGTAGATTTTAAATCTTTGATTTTTACTCTTATCTGTTTTGTACTATCACGATCTCTAATTGTTACGTCTTTATTCTTTAATGAATCAAAATCTATTGTTATATCAAATGGAATTCCTATTTCATCTGCTCTTGCGTAACGCCTACCAACACTTCCTGAGGCATCGTAAAAAACATCAAACCAATAATCTTGTAGTTCTGTTTGTATTTCCTTTGCTAATTCTGGTAAACCTTCTTTATTTATTAATGGTAATATTGCGCAATCAAAAGGAGCTAATTTATAATTTAATGAAAAATAAAGACCTTCTTTTCCTTGTTTTAAAGAGTGTTCTAAGACTGCATATAAAGTTCGGTCTATACCTGCTGAAATCTCCCAAATGTGTGGCAAGATCTTTTTGTTTGTCTCTTGATTTAAATATGTTAAATCTGCTCCTGAATTTAGAGAATGGTTTTTTAAATCATAGTCTGTTCTGTAATTATTTGCAATTAATTCTAACCAACCTAAGCTTGTTTCAACTTCAAAATCAAATGTTGCTAATGAATAAAATGCTCTTTCATCTTTGCCTATTTCTCTAAATCTTAAACTTTTTAATGGGATACCTAATGCGTGCCATACTTGTTGGACACGAGCTAGATAATAAGCAATTAATTTCCCTGGAACTATTTTCTTTGAAACTAAATCAGAAACTTTTAATGATTCTATCTTATCTTTATTTAATCTTAGAATATTTATTTTATAGTCTTTTACTTTATCAAAATTTTCTATTTCATTTATTTTATTTTGATCAAAGAATATTTCTGCTTCCATCTGTGAGAATTCTATTGCTCTTGTTATACTTTGTCTTGGAGATATTTCATTTCTGAATGCGCCGCCTGCTTGTGCTATGCCTTGTGGAAGTTTTAATCTGTTTGTTTTTACCATTCTTGCGAAATTCAAAAATATTGATTGACATGCTTCACCACGTAAATAAGATTTTTTATCACCTATACCAATAGGCACTGGCATCATTAAGCTAAAATGTGTAACTTCTGAAAGTTTTCCTTGACATTTAGAACATGTAATTTTATATTTTAACATTAGGTCGTTTAATTCTTTTAGAGGCGTTGCTTCTGGAATATTTGTTTTAGTTATTGTAGATAATAAATGATCTGCTCTTTCATATTTCCTACATTTTGTGCACTGTACTATAGGATCATGAAAACTTTTCAAATGTCCTGAACCTACAAATACTGGCTCTGGTAAAATCTGTGAACCGTAAATTTCTAACATATTCTCTTTTTGTATTAATTCTTTTCTCCAGAAATCAATTATCTTTCTTCTAATTGCTTGACCTACTGGACCAAAATCCCAAAAACCTGCTGGAGAATTTGGATAAATTTCAGCTGCAGGATAAAATATACTCTTTCTTGAAGCTAATTCTAATATTTGTTCATATTTTGAAGCATTAAGCATAGATTAAAGGTAAAATACTGATATTTAAAGCTTAGTAAGTCTTATAAAAGTTACATTTATTCTTAATCTTATGACTGGAAAATTTAATTTAGATTTGGAAAAAGTAGCTAGAGAAGTTAATGAAAGAAAAGTAAAGAAAGTTTTAGTTCAATTGCCTGAAGGTATGAAAATGTATGCTTTTGATGTTGTTGATTATTTAAATAAGAATACTAAAGCTGAAGTTATTGTTTCTGGAGATAGTAATTGGGGTGGATGTGATATTGCTGTTGATGAAGCTAAAAATGTTAAAGCTGACTTATTAATTCATTTTGGACATGCTAAGTTTATAAAAAATAATTTTCCTATACTTTATGTTGAGGTTAAAGATGAGACTGATTTAAATAAACTGCTTAGAGATTCTCTGACTAATATTAAAAAGTTTAAAAAAATTGGATTAGTTAGTTCTGTTCAACATTTACATAAATTAGGAGATGTTAAAAGTTTTTATGAACTTAATAATAAAAAAGTATTTATTCCTGTTAAGAAAGGATTTGCTGCTTATGATGGACATGTCGTTGGATGTGAGTATAATTCTTTGAAATTAATTTCTTCTAGTGTTGATTGTTTTATTGTTATAGGAAATCAATTTCATTCTTTAGGTGCTGCTTTATCTGTTAGTAAACCCGTAATCTTAGTAGATACCTACAATATGGAAATTGTTGATATGACTAAGTTAAGAGATAAAATAATTAAACAAAGAGCATTTGCTATCTCTAAAATTAAATCTGCAAGAAATATCGGAATAATAGTTGGAACTAAACTAGGCCAGAAGTTTGGGACTTTTGAAACTATAAAGAAAAAGCTAGAAGCTTTAGGTAAAAATGTTTCTATATTAACTATGAATGAAGTAACACAAGATAAATTAACTAATTTTTATAATATTGAAGGATTTATTGAACTTGCTTGTCCTAGAATTGCTATTGAAGATTATGGAAAATATGATAAACCAATAATAACTTTTAGAGAAGCTTTGACTATTACTGGTGAGATGAAGTGGGAAGATTTATTAGATAAGGGATTTTTATAATTTAATGGAAAAAACAATTCTTGACAATGGGGGAGTTATAATTTCTGAATATAATGATTCTAAAAGTTGCGGTATTGTTTTAGGCGTTAGATTTGGATCGCTTTATGAAAAAGATGAAGATGCGGGAATTGCGCATTTCTTTGAACATTTATTTATGCGAGCCACTAAAAATAGGCCTTCTAAAGAATTTATTAATGGTACAATAACTCAGAAAGGTGGCCAAATCCAAGGAACCACAAGTACACATTGGACAAAGATTCAATGTAAAGTTTTAGCTAAAGATTTTGATTTTGCCTTAGAATTAATGTTTGATTGTTTTAATAATATGTTAATTGATGAAAAAGCAATAAAAGAAGAACAAGGTATTGTTAATAGTGAAATACATTCGAAACAGGATAATCAATTGCAATACCAATACTTGTTATTTAATAAAACCCTTCATAAAAATAATCCTGCAGGGAGAGCAATTTTAGGTTATTCTGAAACTATAACTAACTTTACTGTTGAAAAACTTAATAATATACATAAAAAATATTATTCTTCCAACAATATGATCTTATCTTATGTTGGCTCTATGAACCATCAAGAGCTAGTTCAGAAAGCTATAAAATTATTTCCCAATCATATTAGTAAACTAAAAACTCTAGAATTAAAAGATAATAAAATAAATGGTAGAACTTATGTTGAAGATATAAGATCTCATCTAAAACAAGCTAGTCTTAGTTTGGGTTTTTTTGCACCAAAAATAAATGAACGAGACTATTATTCATTCAAAGTTTTATCTACAATACTTGGGAGTGGGACAAATTCTAGATTATTCAAGGAAATAAGAACCAAGAGAAACCTTTCTTATGATATTCATGCTGAATATTTTTACAATATATTTTTTGGTGATTTTAAAATATATTCCCTCTGCCCGAGAGATAAATTGAAAGAGATGGAAGAACTAATTTTAAATGAATTTAATTTAATTAGACAAAATCTAAAAGAAGAGGAGATAACTTGGGCCAAAGAACAGATAATTAATACTTTTATTTTAAAAAATGAAGATACTCTAACAAATGCAAATAATCTATTTAGTTTTGAGATAAATAATATAGATCTTAGTAAGTTTACAGAAGATATTTCTAAAGTTACATTGGAAGAAGTTAAAAATGTTGCAGATAAATATTTAGATACAAAGAATTATGTTGTAGTAATATTAAAAAGTTAATTTATTTCTTTTTACCTTTCAAAGAAGTGATAACTGCTTTTTCAGAAATGACTGCTGAATTCCCAGATGGATCTTCAATAATAATCTTTAATTCTTCATCGCCGCATTCTACTTTCCATAATTTTTTTAATAAATTCTTAGCTTTTTTTCTTACTGAGTCTTCATCTGTTGTATCTCTCTCTGCTTCTAGAATTTTTTTGAATCTTTGTAATAATCCTTCAACATTACTAACGTAACCATCGCTTGCAACTCCTGGTTCAACATCCATTTTTAATTGTGGAATTTTTATAGTTGCTTCTGAAGATTTTATTACTCTTACATTTAGATCTTTAGAATTATTTATTGTAAATTCTATCTTTGTTGGTTCCCCTTGTTTTTCTACTTCAACATCATTTTGTTTGTAATTACATTCAATATTTGAGCAGGTCATACCAAAAATAAAAACTTTTCCGAAGTGAGGGATATCTTGTTCTGTTTCATATAGGGTTAAAGAATTTTTTTGACACATTGGACAAATTTCATTTTCAATTTTATCCATTTTCATTTCTTTTTCTTCAGATTTATTCATAGAAGTTAAAGATAAAGTATATTTTATAAATGTTTTGAATGGATTTTATTTTTCCTAGAATTCTTTATTCTTTTTCTAAAATTTAGAAATAAAATAAAACTATAAATTATAATATCTTCTATGTTAAAATGTTTAATAAATTTTATTGTTCTGAACCTGGTTGTGAAGGTTCTTCTCCACCCATTCCCCTATAAATTTGTGCGAAACCTGGAGCTGCAACAATCCAATCTTCTCCAAATCCTGCAATATCCCCTTCAATAGCTTCGCATGTTTTCTTTAATTTACTAACTGCTCTTTTTAATTCAACTAAATCTTTATCTTTCAAAGGCTTAATGTTTATTAGAGCAACTGTATAACCCTCTCTTAAGGCATCAAGTGCTGGTTTAATATCAGCGAAATCTTCAACTATAAATGGTCTTACAATAACTTTAGCTTTTCCAGATCTATCAACTGGATTTGCATTAATTTCTACATAATCATCTGTAAATTCATCTGTAGATTGTTTACCAGAAAATAATTTTCCAAGTACGCTTGCCATTTTATAGTATTACTATAATAGTACTATATAAACATTTCTTTTCTTTATCTTTACTATTGGAAAATTACTAAAGAATACTAGTGTATTGAGTATATATATCACTTACTCTCTAATCTACTGACTACACTCCAAATCTGCATTCTTGTATGTGGTGGTAAATTAGGATCTTCAGTGATTTCACCTAATTCTTGAAGTGATTTATCTATTCTCATATTTATGTTTACTTCTAACTCATTAGAAAGCATGTCTATTGCAGCTTTGACTTTGACTCTAACGTTTTTTGGTATAGTATTATCTTGTTCTATATTTGATAAATCATTCATTATGGCTACAAAAACTTCTTGATTTGACATTAGCTATCATCCTTTTCTTTTATTTTATTTAATACTTCTGATTGTAGTTTTAAAGCCTTATCTTTTAATTGATTCTCTTGTTTTTCTATACTATTTATTCTTAAGTTTACTATTTCTCTTTTTTCATTCAGGTCTTTTTTTAAATCTTCTTTCTCAGCAGCAATCATCACTGCACCAACAATCTTGTAGCTATTACCTTTTGTTTTTTCTAATTCTTCTAAAGCATTATCTACTTCTATTAATTGTGCTTGAAATGTTTGTTTTTGAACTAGAAAATTCTGAATGTTCTGTTCTAACATTTGCAACTGTGCAATTTTGTTTTCAGTTTCTTTGCTGTTTTCCATTTTTTATATTGCTTCTACTACAGCAGTAGTTATTCTTGGTTTGTATAATATCTTAGAACCACAGTAAGGACACCTTACTCTTTTCTTAACTAATTCAAATTTTATCTCTTTTTGACAATCTAGGCATAAATAGTTTACCATTTTTATTGTTCTCCCCTGTAAAATGCGCCACCAGTAAATTTATGATCGCATTTGTTACATACATAAATTCCTTTAGCTAATCTCTTAACACTTATTTTATGACAAGAAGGACATTCTGATTTTAATTTTTGTTTTTGTTCTACAGCTAAAACCTTTTGCCTTATTGTTAAGCCATAACGAACTCCAAAACGCCCTGTTGAACCAACTTTCTTTGTTGCTGTCATTTTATTAGATTAAATTATTTCAATGGAATTCTGACTGGTTTATAAATATAACGAATGGGGCTACTGGGATTTGAACCCAGACCTCAACCTTTAATGCTATGTTAATCTAAATTAACAAAGTCCCAAGGGTCGTATCCTAGTTACTCCTAACTTTTTGTTAGTCCAAGTTAGATTATAATTTTGGTTTAGAGTGTTTTTATCTCTAAATCCCCAATAAAGTACCTAGTTGGGCTTTATCCCCATTTCGTTGCTTTTTGGGGGAGTATATTCTTAATAAAGTTTGCTACCTTTAATTTTTTGTGTAAAAACATTTGCAGAACTATATCTAATAATTTTATAATATCAAATTTTTGTAGTTTCTTAACAATTTTGGATTATGCTTTGTGAAATTAATATATATCTTCATCAGATATTCTATAGGAAAAATAGATTTTTCATAAGCTAAATTTTTAAAAAGAGATCATTATTTAATATTGAGATGCAAGTTCAACCATTTTTACAAGTATACTTAACTTATGAAGAAAAAGTTTTTTTAATACAAAGACTTGGAAATTGTTGGCTTCCGATAGGCGGTCATCTAGTATTAAGAGGCGCAGAACCTTCTAATCTAGGCAGTGTTAAAAGTGAATTGGATTTTATGATGGAAAAAATAAATAGTGCTGCACCTGGTGCTTCCTATTCTTTATATGGTTCTGAAGGGGGATTATATTTAACTAGGCCTTATAGGGGCCCATACAAAATTAAAGCCGCAAATGCCAATTATGGCTCTGTTTATTTTGGAAGATTTGAAAGTGAGCCACCTATTGTTGAAGGGGCTTTTGAATTATTTAGTTTAGATAGATTAAAAAGTATGCAGGTGGGATTTCATTTGGGGCATTTAGTCTTGGAAAATTCAGAATTAGCTTTAAGGCCTAAAGATTTAGTAGCCCTACGTAGATTGGATCCTACAACAAATTAAAAAAGATATTTCTAAAAAATTAAATATTTACTTTTTAGCAGCAGGCTCTTTCTTTACTGGTGCTGCGGTTGGAGTTGCTACTGTTGTAGTAGGTGTTGCTCCAGTTGCTGGTGCTGCTGCAGCTGCTTTTGCTGCACTCACTGCTTCAGCTGCTGCTTTGGCTTCTGCTTTTTGTTTTTCAACTAGTTTTTTCTTAACTTCTAAATCTTTAGTTATCTCTTGAAGCTTTGCTTTCTTTTCAGCATCTGGTTCTGTTTTACCTGAATTTATTAAAGAATCATAATCTCCATTATTTATTTCTTTTAAAACTTCTTTTGCATCTTTTCCATCAATAAGAATGCCTGCTGATTGACAACTACCAACTATTGTTTTAACACCTGATTTTAGATTTTTGATTAGAAGTGATGATGACTTCATTTTTGCAACTTTTATAACTTGTTCAAAAGAAATAACTCCTGCTTTATTTATGTGTGGTTCACCTGAACCGCTTTCTAAACCAATTTCTTTCATAATTAATTGAGAAGTTGGTGGAGTTCCAATTGTAATTTCAAATGATTTATCTTCTATATCTACTATAATTTTAACCGGAACTTTCATACCTTTGAAATCTTTAGTTTTTTCATTAATTTGAGTTACAACTTGACCAATATTTACTTTTAGTGGACCTAGACTAGAACCTATAGGTGGACCTGCACTTGCTTTACCACCTTCAACTAATGCGTCAACTGTTTGTTTTTTCCCCATTATAATAAACCTTGATTAGTTGGATCTAGGAATTCTTTATAAGGCTTTCGCAGAGAACTGACTTAAAATAAAGAATTAATCTTCGCCTTTGACTTCTACTGAACCTTCATCAGAATCTCTTCTAATCACTTTCACCCAATCTAATTTGACTGTAATTGGAATTGGAATTGCAGCTTCTAAAAGTTCTACTACAACTTCTTCTTTAGTTTCATCTATACGTTTAACTTTTGCCTTTTCTTTTTTGAAAGGACCATGAATAATCTCCACTATATCTCTTTCTTGAATATTTACTGGAGTCTTGATTTGTTCTAACATTGGTTCTATTTCAGAATAATTAACTTGCTTAGGCAATAAACCACGAGAATAAGGAATACCAAAGCATGCTTGTGCTGCATCTTCTTGTGTTGCAGCTTCTACAAAAATGTAACCACGCATACCATGACCATTAATAATGGAATAGACTTCTAGATTCTTTTTCTTAATATTAGAATCCATAAAATCCATTACTTGTTCTTCCCTATTTGCTGTTGTTCTTACGGCAAATATTTTGTTTTCCATATTAAAAAATTTCTCCTAAATTTTTGGTACTTGAAAATTGTATTTTCATTGTTGTTTTATTGAAATAATAATTGCCAGATCATATTAACTAGGAAACCTAATAATCCCATGATTAATACACCTATGCCCGTTATTTTAACTATGACTTTTAACTCTTCTTTTGTTGGTTTCTTTGTTACTTGCCAAACTCGTCTGCATTCTACAACAAATGATTTGAAACGTTGTGTAAGAGAAGGCTTAGTAACTTCATCCATAAATTGTAGGTATAGAAAAGGTATTTAAAGCTTATTATGAGTTTTAGATTCTATTTTAACTTCTTATTTATTATTTGTTTTAACTTTGTTATAACTGATTCAATGTCTTCTCTTCTATTTTCTAAATAATCTTCTTGTATAATTAATCCTTCATAATAAGTTCTATTCCTTTTCTCACGCATATCGTCAATTGTTTGTATTTCCTGTTTCTTAAATTCTAAATATTTTAGTTTTATATATTCTATTAATCTTTTATGGGCTCCCTCTCCTTCTAATTTATATCCGTCTAGTAATGCTACTGCAGTCATAAGTTCTTTTATAACATCGTAATAATCTTTAGTTGTTAGTGTAACAAATTCTTTTACATCAACTCTTTTTATTCTTTCTATTGTCATCTCGGCAATTTTTAATATATGCCTTGGTCTTTCTTTATTTGGTGTTACTCTTATTAGTCCTTCCATTTTTAAAACGCTTTTAAGTATCCTTTGACTATTATTCCATTTATTATATTATTTTTTAATTCTTTGTTTATCTTATTAAAGTTTCCTTCATATAAAATATTTATCTTTCTTTTTAATGTCTTTTCATATTTTTCTAGCTTTAATTCTCTTGATTTTGAATCTATAAAAAGATCTATATCACTTTGTTCTGTATCTTCCCCAATAGATGCTGAGCCGAATAATATTATTACTTTGGGTGAACATTCATTATAAATAAAATCGATTAATTTGCTGTCGTATAATCTCAATAGTATGTTTAATTTTTTGTATACTCTAAATTTTTCGTTATCCCTGTTAGCAATATATGTTGGATATATTCCCTTATTCTCTCTTATTATTAATTCTTCTTTTATCAATTCTTTGAGATGATTTATTACTGAAGGTTGGGATATTTTTATGTTTCTTGATATCTCTCTCATTTGGAAGTTCTTTCTAGGATAATCGAAAAATTCTTGCAAAATATTATATCTGGTATATTTTTGTAGCATATGGTATAATTATATAGCAATAGATATATAAATGTTTCTTTTATTTTGATATTAACTATTTTTTATTGGTGTATTGAAAATATGATGTAGTGTTTCCTAAATTAGCCTATCTCCTATTGTGAATTCTTTATAAATATTTAAAAATTATTTCATTTAAAATCTTTCTTTGTAATTTAAATGTGTTTGCCCATTTTGCATAAGCTTGCCATCCATTGTATATTTCAAACAATTTTCCTAGCAAGAGTACTAATTGTTGTGATTGAATTTTATAACCTTATTTTGTCCTGATTAATGAACTTGTAACCCAGACTTACCACATAGGTAGCTAGGATAAAAACAATATTAAGAATTTGTTTAAAACTTTAACGGTTTTTAATAAATATAAGAAATAAAAAACACTTAAAAAAATTCGAAGTGACTATTCGTCACTTACGACTACTACCCGCCCAACGGAAAACGAGCCAGCCAAGACATCATAGTTCGAGCTCAGAAACATGCACCTGCCCAAGCACAATCTAGACAAGCCAGAATCTCTTGAGTATAAAGTTCTATTTCCTTCTCCTACTTGTTTAGGTAATCCTGTAGATTCATCAATATCTGTTGAACTAAATTTACTCCATTTGGAGAATTTAGAATTGGAACATAAATTGGATTTACTCCTTCTCTTAAATTAAATGATAAGCCATAATTTGAATCTTGATCTGGTCTTAATGTTA